>JAGLLQ010000285.1 GCA_023140455.1 Desulfobacteraceae bacterium
GGAGTGAGAATTAATTATAAACACTGTATTACAAATTAAAATATTATAAAGGTAGCAAAATGAAAGAATTTACATTAAAAAAATTTAATCATAGTGAGTTAGCCAATCATGCAAAATACAGCCTTAGTGTTTCCTATGCTGAAGGATGGACCTTTAGTGAGATACTATCCCTTGCCGGTTTAAATAATTTCGATCTGGGCAACCTTTCATTTGAATATCCATCCATTCACGGCAATCCAATATTAAAAGAAAAGGTTTCTTTGTTATTGGGTGAAATCCCAAGCGATAATATTATCATAACTAATGGTGCTGATGAAGCCATTCAGATATTAATTTCTGTGCTATCTGAAAAAGTTAATCAAGCAATCATCCAGACACCAGCGTATCCTCCATTTAAAGCACATACAGAATTAAACAGGTTTAAAACTTTAGAATGGAAATTAAAACCAGAAGCTAAATGGTCAGCATATGTAAGTGAATTGCCATCCTTAATTAACGATGTGCCTTCACTGTTACTGCTATCAATACCAAATAACCCGACAGGATGGGTACCAACAGAAGATGAGTTAGTAGAAATTGCTGCGTGCGTGCGAAGAACCAATAGTGTTCTTATCATAGATGAAGTTTATGCAGGCCTGGAGGAAGGAAAGCCACCATTTTTAAAAAGTTCTAATCTGAATTGCAATTGCATACGAGTAGGAAGTTTGTCTAAAAGTTTCGGTATGCCGGGATTGAGAATGGGCTGGATTGCAATGCAACAACCATCACTTGTTCCGGATATTATCAATTTCAGAGATTATTTAAACTCATATGTTTCACAACCGGTAGAACATATATCTTCTATTGTATTAGAAAACTATAAAGCAATTTTATATAGAAATTTGAAAATCACACAAGGTAACAGGAAACTGTTGCAAAGCTTTTTTTCAAAACATTTAGAAAAATTTGGCATGACTACTATACCTGATGCAGGACCTGTTGCTTTTATAAAATGGAAAGGTCAGGAAAGCACCCAGGATTTAACAAAAAGATTACTTCATGAATATAAAATCTTATTAGTAAATGGCTTTATAATGGACAGTCTGCCTGATTATCTCAGAATCGGCTTTGGCACAAAATCATTTGAAGAATCACTTTCTGCCTTTGAAAATGCATTGATATGAAAATTTATAACTGGAAATGTAAAATCTAAAATCACTAAAAGCTCTTATGAGGTACTTGAATCATAGCTTGTTTCCCAATACGGATCAGTTTCTTTTTTAATTCATGTGTGATCTTACTTGAATAACTTAATCGGAAATAATTTTTATAATAATTAGAAGATGAAAAAGCCTCACCAGGAAGGATGCTTATTTTTTGTTTTAACAGTGACATTGAAAATGCTGTAGTATCAACTGCAGGATCAAGTTCAACCCATAATGAAAATCCACCCTGGGGCTGACTGATTTTGATATTTTCAGGAAAATATTTAACAACCAATCCAAGCATATAATTATATTGTTTGTAGACTTTGTTTCTAAAGGTTCTAAGATGAAAATCAAACCGTCCGGTTTTAAGAAAGTGTGCAATTATTTGCTGATTCAAGGTATTGCCGAACATTGAGCGGTTACTCTTTATCTTTAATATTTGATTGAAAAATTTTCCTGGAATAATCCATCCTACGCGATAACCAGGAGCCAGTATTTTACAAAAAGAAGAACAGAGAATAACATTTCCCGATTTATCAAAGCTTTTACAGGTTCTGGGCCGTGAACGTCCAAAATAGATGTCTCCAAAAATATCATCTTCTATTAAAGGGATATTATAATCTGACAGAATCTCAACAAATCTTTGCTTCTTAGAATCAGGCATCAGGCTTCCTGTTGGGTTGTTGAAATTCGGAACTGATACACAGGCCTTGACCTTATGCAGCCTTAAATTTTCTTTTAAAGTGCTAAGACACATGCCTGTCCTTGGATTGCTTGGGATTTCAAGAATTTTGCAACCCATGGAATCAATCATCTGCAATATTCCAAAAACAATCGGGCTTTCTACTGCAACAACATCACCGGGTTTTGTAAGGGTTGATAAAGCAAGATAAATACCTTCGTAGCATCCATTTGTTAATATAATTTCATCTGGCCTGGCAAGAGTCTGACTATTTAGTACAAATTTTGAAATTTCCTGGCGAGCTTCTATTTCACCGGCAATACTTCCATATTGACACCATCCACTTGGTGAAGCCTGGATTGTTATTTTAGCTGATTTTTTTAATTTGGCAATTGGAAGTAAGTCCACTGAAGGTTGAATCAATGACAGAGGATCTTCTTCTTTATGGATCATTTCCAGAATTCCGGCAGTTAAATCCGATAGTGATGAAATTTTGCACTGTCTGAATGTACTTAAGCTAATGTCCTTTATTTGTTTTTTGGGGCTGGTTTTTACATAATAGCCTGATTTTGGGCGTGCTCTGATAAGACCTTTACTTTCAAGAAGATAATAAACCTGAAATGCTGTACTGGCACTAATGCCTCGTTCTTTACTCAGTGTGCGTATAGACTGAAGCTTATCTCCAGGTTTTAAGGCATAACTTGAAATAAGAGTTTCTATATTTTCTGCTATTTCAACATATTTGAATTTTTTCATTTAAATAACCGGATCTATTATTTTTGTTTTGCCATTATAGCTTATGGTATAAAATATTATCAAGTACTTGTTTTTTAAAGCTATAATTATATCTGATATGGTTGCTTTTTTTAAAACCGAATCTGTTTTATTTATTAATAGTTGGTATTATTATTCTTATCAATAAAGTTATTCTGGAGGAACTGGCCAAAGAAATTATTAAGCCAGAAACAAAAGATCGTTTTCTTTGTATAATGGATGAGATGATGCAATAACATAACCTGGAAGCTATTACCTTGGGCTGTACGGAAATCCACTTGTTAATAAAAGAAAATGATTGTAACTATCCCCTGTTTGATACTTTAGAAATCCATTGAATATTAACTGTGTATAAATAAAAACTATTTTACAAATAAAGACAGGGGAGAAGGGCAAAGCTCATCTATAACCGATAAATCCTGACTTGAGCAATAGCCTTTTGATACATACCCTTTTTCCAATCCTTTTTGTGTAATTACCTGAAGATGTGTGTGATAAAACCAATTCCCGTTTTCATGGAAATCACCAATTAATGCAAATTGTTCGCCAGCTTTAAAATTTTGTCCTGAAAAAGGCAACCTATCTTTACATAAATGTCCATAAAAGCTGTAAAAAGTCTCAAAATATTCACTTTCATGCATTAAAAGAACATAACTGCCATAATTGCCTTCACCTTCTTCATAACCTGTTTCTTTTACTACAGAATCTAAAGGTGAATATAAGGGTGTATGAAGGGGCACAATAATATCAAGTCCAAGATGATAAAACCGCTTTTCTTCAACCATTTGAGGACATTGGGATAATACGATTTCTCTGTTTTCAAGATATGATGATACACCCCAGCAAAATTTTTCTTTCATCTGATTATCTAAATAATTTTGAAAACCTTTTTGATCTCGCACATCAATGTTTTCAAAAATTTTACTGTTAACAGACATATCCACAATTAGAGGATCACCTGTTAAATTTTTAAAAACAGGTTTTAACTGAACATTTTTACTATATGTTAGATATGGATATTTCATTTATTTTTATTCCTCAATAAAAAATATTCAAATTGGAAAATCATTTGCTTTAATAAGTCCTGATACTATTGCAACAGGTTTGTCATCTTCAACACTGAGATCCTCAGGCAATGAAAAATCCTTATCCATATTTTTAAAATAAGACAGATCATAACAATCAAGTTTTAACTTAAGATCAGTATCATTATGAATAAACGTTGAATTAATACCATAATCAACTTCTCCAAGAGATGTTAAAATGATGTATCTTGGTATCTCACGACCACTGCCTTCTCTTCTGACTTTTGTTGCTATATCGATTACATCATATGAATCAACAGGATGATTTATATTCCATTTTTTCTGTATAGGCAGACCTGCAACATATAGATGATGAAACTCTATGCCAGTTTGTCTACACATATATGCAAGATCATGAATTTTATCATCTGTGTCATTAACACCACCTAATAATGGAGCATTGCAATAAATAGTTATGCCTTTATTATTTAATTTACGTACTATTTTTGAATGTTCCTTTGTTATGTCGTCTGCCATAACAAACCATGTTTCTATTTCAAGTCTCAATGGATTAACAACACTAAGGTTATTAAGATCTCCAAGCGTATTAATAACTGAACTTGTAAAAGCTTTTGGATCATAATTAAATTTCATACTGCGAAGTCTTACAGAATTGACATGATCAATATCTATTAATTTTTTAATAATTTTTGTTATATAAAAGAGAGAATCAATTGTATCTTTATCAGAAGAAATAACAACATCTGTAATCCTTTCATCCGATTCAATATAATCCATTTCTTTTTCTTTAGCTGTAATATCAATTTCAACTCTAGTTTCATGCAGCCTGTGGAGATTATCAAGTCCGGTTTTAATAATTGATTGAGCAGTTTGTTTCTGATTTATTAATCCTAATTTTAATAATTCAATATCTTCTTTTTTAGCAATGGTATTTTTCTTTGTTATTCTTTTAGGCCTTGAACCAATCAAATGTTTTTCTTCACCTATTTTTGCCATGTATTGGATATCTATAGTTCCCTCGTCATTTACTCTGATATTTGTTAATTCTCCGGCAAGTGGTGCAAAATTTTTAAAATATTCAGGTGTGTATGGAGTTCTTATCCAGATAAATTTCTCATTTCCTTCAACTTTTTCAACAGCCCATCCACTTGTATACCAATCCATCTTTCCAATTGGAGTAGCTGTACAAATTCTTGGTATAATACGATCTGAAAGATGTGCACGAAGATATTTTGCAATATCAATTCCTTTTGAAAGGGGCGACCAGTAAAGACTGTTGCCGTGAATTGGACTGCATGGAATATAAATATAATGCAGCTCTGCGCCAGCACCTCTTAAAAGGCTGAATAATCTGACAAGCTCAGGACCAGTATCATTACACTCATTTAAAAATGGTGTCTGAACATATACAGCAATTCCTGATTTAACTAAATCTGTAATAATATCAAGGCTTTGTGGAGAAATTTCATCAGGATGAATAAAATGAGTAGCAATTTCCATTCGTTTACCTGCCAGTTGGAGCTCAAGATTCTTTTGCTTTAAATATTTTAAATAAGAAGAATCATCTTTCAAAAAAAGATCAGGGTAATATGCAATAGAACGTGTAGCCAGACGGAGAGTTTGAACATGATCAATTTTCATAAGCCCGTCAATTGTTGCAGCCATATTTTCTCTATTTAGAAAAGGATCACCGCCTGTCACAACAATTTCTTTAATCAAGATTGAATTATTAACATGTTCAACAGCTGTTTTTACAGCAGCAGATGTTGGGTTTTTTTCATCTCTTGAATCTTTATGTTTTCTAAAACAAAACCTGC
>JAGLLQ010000286.1 GCA_023140455.1 Desulfobacteraceae bacterium
AACTGACCTATCCAGGTATTTGTATGGCCAACAGAATCAAGTTCTTCAATAAAAGGCATATATTGATATGCAACACCTTCGGAAACCATCATCTGGCGGATAGTATGTTTTGAAATCCTTACAGGATATTTATCTATTACTTTTTGAATATCAGAACGTTCATTGTCCGGGATATCAATATTTGTAACTTGTACAAGCTGGTCAGTATTTTTAATTGAAATATAACCATGGCCTGGAATAATAATTTCAAGAAGAGCCACAAGCATAAGATGGGGCAGGGTGATTCCATTTAGTATTACATTTTGTTTATTTGTTTTCGTAATAGTATCAAAAACTTTTTTAAAGAATCCTTCAGGGTCGTTATCATAACCTGATGCTTTTAAAAGGTTTGCAAATCTTGTCAGCCCGTCTTTATCACCAATAATTATATAAAATTCAGTTCCAACAAGAGTTTTTGTTCCATAAATATCAAAAAATTCAACTGTGCAATCTATAAGTTCTTTAAGATTAACCTCAGTTGTAATTTGTGAATTCTTAAAAAATATTTTTACTAATTTATTTTTACTTTCCATTATAATACTCCTTATTACAATCACCTTATATATTTATTAAATCAAATAAAATTATTTGCTATAGGCCTTATACAAATAATAAACTGTCTCTTTAGAAAATTCATATCCTATAAGTTTACCTAACATTTCATCTTCATTACCAGGATCAATTTGAATTACAAGATATTCCCTGAATAAATCTTTATCAAAAACCTGTTCCCAAAAAAAATCTTCTTGTTTGAGATATTTAAAAACAAGATTCTTGTCTGAAAAAATAGAATCGTTTTTTTTTCTTAGATTGTTTTCAAAAACAATATAGCTTTTTGCAGGATCTAAATTCTTTTTTATCCATTCAAAGTTTTGCTTTTTTATGATATTGTTTTTGAAAAATTTCAATTTTTTCCCCTTGTTTATTTATTTTTCACGTAACTATCCTGTTGGTTAATTTTCAATTAAATTTTTATTTCGTAACTTGGTTTATTCTTAAATTTACGCTTCCAATAATCGGCAATGGTAAGGATCAATTTTCAAACAAACTTCTTCACCACGCTTAAACGGGGAACGCTTAACAAAACTTATTGCATGTAAAACCTGTTTATTCTCAAGCTCTACAAAATAACTGACTTCGCCTCCCATATAGCTGCGGTCAACAATTTTGCCAAAAAAGCAATTCATTTCATCTTCTTTGATATAATCCTGTTTGTAACTTAATATGATTTTTTGGGCTCTGATAACCATTTCAGCTTTATCCCCTTTATTGAATTCCACAGCAGGGGATGCAAAACAATCAGTGCCATCATTCAATTTCACTTTAACATATGGTTTTTCAGTATCTTCAACAATTGCATCTATAAAATTTGAATGACCTAAAAAGTCTGCCACAAAGTGATTTCTTGAATTATTATAAACTTCTTCAGGACTTCCCTGTTGTTGAAGAATTCCATCTTTCATAACCACAACTTTATCAGACATAGAAAGGGCTTCACGTTGATCATGTGTTACAAAGATAGTGGTTACACCTATATTTTGTTGAAGATTATCAATTTCACGTCGCATGTCTTCTCTTAAATTTTCATCAAGAGCTGACAGAGGTTCATCCATTAAAAGAACATCAGGCTCTATTACAATTGCCCGTGCTAATGCAATACGCTGCTGTTGACCGCCAGAAAGCTGAGAAGGCTTTCTATCTTCAACTCCAGGGAGTCTTACCATTTCAAGAGCATTGAGGACTTTTTCTCTGATAATAGTTTTAGAAACATTTCTGTATTTCAAACCAAAGGCAACATTATCAAAAATAGTTTTATGTGGAAATAAGGCATAGTTTTGAAAAATCATACCCAAATTTCTTTTATGAATGGGTGTATCGTTTATCCGTTTTCCTTTTACTAAAATATCACCTTCTGTGGGGTTTTCAAGACCTGCAAGCATCCTTAAAAGTGTGGTTTTGCCACATCCGGATGGACCTAAAAGAGTTACTAAAGATCCTTCAGGAATTTTAAGATCCATTTTTTCAACTGCAGTAACATTACCAAATCGTTTGATAATTCCTTTAAATTCAACAAATGCAGGATCTTTTTTTCCAGTCAAATTTTATACTCCATTTTTTTGTTTAACATTATTTAATATTGATTAACAATTGAGGAACTCAAAAAAACTTCAAGTTCCTCAATTGAATTATCATAAATTATTATTTTAAATTATTATATTAAACTAATATCTTAAATTATGCTCCAGCTTTGATTCTATCCCATTTTTCTGCCCATTCAATTTGATGACTGTTCCAATAATCAGGATCTGCAAACAGATAGCCATCAAGTTTCCCTGTTGGGTCAAATGCAGGAAGTTTTTTAACTTCATCAGGCATTGGAACTTTAGTAGGATCAAGACTTGTTGGGTAACTCTGTCCTTTTGCAACTGCAATTGCAGCTGTAGGTTCTAACATGAAATTTAATAATTTTTGTGCGATATTAAGATCAGTTCCTTTAAGAACATACATATATTCCATCCATGAGTAAGTTCCATCAGGAGCAAGATACCCTATTGGGTGACCTTCCTTCTGAAGTCCTGCCACTCTTCCTGACCATGCAACTGTTGCATAGATATCTCCATTTCCAAGAAGGCTCATCAGTTCTGATCCAGAAGCCCAATATTTTTTCATCAAGCCCCTCTGCTCTTTTAATGCATCCCAAACAGCATTAAGATCAGTTATGTTATTTGGGCTTTGACCTGTATGCAGGGCTGCATACCACATATTTGTTCTGAAATCTCCTCCCCAGGAACCAAGTTTACCTTTAAGACTCTTATCCCATAAAAGTGATGCGCCGAGTTTTTCAGCCTTTGCTTTGGAAATTTTATCAGTATTATATGCAATACCTGTTTGACCTAAATCAAAAGGGACGGCTGAAAGAGAACCTTTAGTAATTTTTCTTAAAGTTTCTGTCATTTTTGGCATTACATTTTTCAAATTTGGAATTTTACTCTCATCAAGTTTAACACCAAAACCAAGTTCGGTATATCTTGCATAATCATATACAGCACTCAAATGAGCAATATTAAATTCTCCACCAGGGGGATAAGAGGCCTTGACCTGGGTGAGGAAGGCATCCATGCCGGTAAAGGCCGCATCAATAACCTTAATGCCCTCGGCCTTGGTAAAGGGATCAAAGGCAAATTTTCTCAATGCTTCGGAAGTGGAGCCCCCCCAGGAATGACAGGTAATGGATTTGCTGCCGGAAAATGCCTGTTTCACCAATCCAAAGGGTCCGCCCATGATACCCAGAGAGACACCGGCAATACCGACAAATTTAACAAAATCCCGCCGGGAAATATTACCCTGGCTGTAACTTTCCTGTACATCATTCAAGCGTTTTTCCAAATCT
The DNA here is from genome assembly GCA_023140455.1 of Desulfobacteraceae bacterium. The sequence goes on from JAGLLQ010000286.1 coordinate 3,431, forward strand.
TTTCCCATTCTTCTCTCCTTTTTTCCTATTTTAAAAGGTTATAACACCGGCTTAAAATCCGCCGATGTCACCAAAATTTTTATTTACTGCTCCCCCTGGCAAAGCGCCGGGTCAGGTAGCCTGCCAATAATGGGGTTGACACGGTAAGCAAAATCATCACAGTCCCCAGGGCATTGATCTCAGGGCTGATTGAATTTCTCAGCATCCCGAATATTTTAACGGGCACAGTCTGGTTCTGGGCTGTTGCCCAGAAAAG
>JAGLLQ010000287.1 GCA_023140455.1 Desulfobacteraceae bacterium
CAGTGATTGCTCTTGTAATAAACGAGATGAAAAAGAAAGACAAAATCACATCCATACCTCTTCAAAACCATCTTGATGAGCTTATATTGTTAAACAAAACTGTTGGAGAAGAGGCTGGATCATCAAAAAGGGAGTACCTGCTGCCCAGGATTTACCGGAAGTGGAAAGATGCTCTTCCTGACCTGGGGAAAGCACCTCTTTTTAAGATCGTAGGAAGAAAAAAAAGATATGATGATTTAATGGACAAGGTCTATGTGTTTAGAGAAGAAGAAAAAGACTGCTGGGCCAATCTCTTTGAATATATGGGAAGTTATGAAAATGTAAGGCTCAAGTTTGCCATAGATAAATTGTCAGTAAGTCTGGAGGATGTAGCCATTGTTTACGGGGATTCTCTGGGATTGTCAGATGCGGATGCATGGGAAAGCTTTACCAGGCACTTGAAACAAGGCCAGGAAGATCAGCCGGGTTCTGAGCCTGTCAACCATCAGATATTTGCAGACAAGCCAATACCTGAACCTGAAGACCGAAGAGTTGTCATTAAAACCCGCCCAAACAATCTGATACGATTTGCAGTGGTTGGTGTAATTGCAACCCTCATTGCTTTTGTTTTTTGGCAGTATAATATATCAGTTGAAAAGACGGCTCTCCCATTACCTCAGAAGCCTTCCATTGCAGTGCTTGCCTTTGACAACATGACCGGTGAAAAAGAGCAGGAATATTTCAGTGATGGTATTACTGAAACTTTGATCAGCAGCCTGGCAAAGATTGAAAATATCTTTGTAATTTCGAAAAATTCAACTTTTACATATAAGGGTAAGCCTAAAAATATCAAAGAAATTGCAAAGGAGCTGAATGTTGGTTATGTCCTTGAGGGCAGCGTACAAAAAGCAGGTAACACAATACGCATAACAGCACAGCTTATTGATGGAAAAACCAATCACCATGTTTGGGCAGATACTTTTGATGGTGATGGTGCAATGGATGAAGTATTTAAACTTCAGGATCAGGTCACAGAAAAAATTGTTGCAGCCCTTGAATTAAAATTATCCCCTCGTGAAAAAGAAAAACTTGCTGAAAAGGGGACACAGAATCTAAAAGCATATGATGCATATTTAAGAGGTGTGGATCATATGAGAAGATTTACACCAGATGATTATGTCAAAGCAATAGAATACTTTAAACAAGCTACAGAATTAGATTCAGATTATAGCCATGCATATGCTACCCTGGCCTATCTTTATCGTAAAGCAATTTTCGGGGGGAAAAATTTTTGGGATGCAATAGATAAAGATTACTTCACTTGTCGGCTTTTATCCCTGCATTACCTTGAGTTATCAATGAAAAAGCCAACGTCAAAAACCTATCAGGTTATGGCTGATCGTGAATTATATAAACGTAATTTTAAAAAGGCATTAGATTTTGCCAAAAAGGCTGTGAATATTTCGCCCAATGATTCTGATGCGTTATATGAATACGGCAGAGTGTTGGTTTACTATGGCAAGCCAGAGAAAGCGATAACTCAATATAAAAAGGCAATTATGTTAGACCCTCTGCATAAAAGCACAGGGGGCATTGGGTTTGCGTATTTTACCATGGGTGATTATGAGCAAGCTGTTAAATACATTGAAAAGTCATTAAAGGATTATCCTGAAACATATGGCATTCGTGCCCTTCTATCTTCATCCTATGCATTTCTTGGAAATAATATTAAAGCAAAGAAAGCATGGGACGAGTTTAATACCAGCGGATGCCTTGTCCTTGAGGCCCAAAGCCTCTATTATTATGTGCCATATAAAAATTCAGAAGTATTTGAACGTTACCTGGAGGGTTTAATCAAAGCCGGTTTTAAAGGAGATTCATCAAATTATTCTAAAGTACAAAAGGACCAGAAACTCAGTCAGCAGGAAATTGAAAAACTGGTAACCGAGAAAATTTTATCTGGTTTTAATGGGGGCTTTTTGTGGTCATTGTCTCATTCTCAGGACGGAACGTCCGTATTTTCATTGTCAAAAGGTGGTGAAATTTCAATTAAAGCGAATGGAAAAACTTGGGTTGAAGGCGATTCGATATGCTATCAATATGAGAATCTCTATGATGGCCTTAAATTCTGTGGAGATGTTTATTTCAATCCAGTGGGTAAGCAGGATAATAAGAGTGAATATTTTATGTTAACGGATTTTTTGCTCCTTCCCTTTTCCATTAATCAAAATGACTTTTAAACAGATTAACTTTGGAATAATACATTAGCATTTTATAGGTTGGAAATTTACGATATTTCCAGGCTGTAATTTTAAAAAGACAGGAATGAGGAAATCAATGTTGAGGTAGTTGGAGAATTTTTAACATTCAGAGCTGTTTTTATTCAAGCTCAAAAAAATACTTTAATAACGACTAAAATTTAATATGGATGGAAGTGCCGCCTGAATTGAAACAATCATTTTGATTTGTACATGATTGACACAGATCAATATCGCCTGGACAAAGATCATTATCATTGGGTATTAAGCTGCATCGGTTTGAATCAATCCATATTTTAAAGTTATAGGATTCAGAAAAAATTTTTATTCTCAGAAGGTCAAATCCACTACCACCTGCATTGAAATCATAGGGATTTTTTGTCGAATAGTCGATGGATTCCGGAGGGGCGAAATAATTTTCAAATATTAAATTTAATTTTTCTTCAGTAAATCCGATTCCATAATCAGTTATGATCAATTCAGAATAATTTTCTGTATTTTTTAAAAGAATATCAATCTTACCATTATCCGGAGTGTATTCAAATGCGTTACGGATTATCCCTGTTGCTATTTTATCAAGAATTTCTGGTGGAATATGAACACCTATGGCCTTATCTATCTGGATGTTTAAAAGACATTTCCTGTGCATAAATTCCGGCCTAAGCTTTTCAATCAATTTTGGTATATATTCATCCAGAAATAGAGATTGAGCGTGAACTTTCTTTGGACCGAAAAGGGATTCTATAGTGTCATTCACTTTATCTAAAATATCAGTATTTTCGGTTTCATTTTCAATTAAAACTGCTAATTCATCTTTGCAGGCGTCAACAAGTTTGTTAAGGATCATATATGCTTTAAAATCTTTTTTCTTTAAAAGGTCTTCAACCTCATACTGTATATCAAGGATTCGGTTCAGATTTCTTAGTCCTCTTGCAAAAATATTTTTAATCAATTGATTCTCTAACCCTTCAGCTTTATACTTCTTTGACAAAAGCTTCATGGAAGCACCCAAAACAGATATCGGTGTCTTAAGTTCGTGGGCAAGATGGTTTATTACCTTGCCCTTTGCATGATTCAGAGTTTTTAATTCTTTATAGGATTTGTGCAATTCTTCATTTATCCTGGCGTTCTCAATAGGTAGTGCAATCGTATTGGTCACCATGCTCAGAAGTTCCATATCTATATTATCAAACTCTCCATGGTTTTTATTGGCAACGGTAACCACACCGATTGTTTTGTCCTTTAGTTTTAAGGGAACAGACAGCATACTCTTTGTCATAAAATCAGTTTCATTGTTGATACGTTTTAGGAAAAAAGAGCACTTAGAAACATCAGAAATAATCATAGGTTCCCCACTTTTGTAAACATGTCCAGAAACCCCCTGACTATCAGGAAATTTTATTTTTTTAAATTGTTTTTCTGAATCAGAGTCACGATACTGGGCAGATAAAAAGTAGAGTTGCTCTTTTGACCTGTCTGCCAATAAAATAAAAGACCCTTCCACTGATATCAGCTTTTGTATCTCTTTGTTAATAAAGGCAATAAGATCTCCAAGTTTCTGATAATGATGCAGGGCTTTGGAGATTTTAAACATAATCTGGTTACTTTTAGTCATGCGTTTTTCAACAGTCAAATCCCTAAATACCAATACCAGCCCTGAAGGTTTATTATTCTCATCATACAAAATTGAACCATTAATCAATATATCAAGAATACGTCCATCTTTAGTATACCTTTGGGTTTCAAAGTTATAAGATGAGCGGTTTTTTAGTAGTTGTTTCATTCTTTTTTTTGTTTGATCAATCATATTCTCAGGTATAAATTTAATATTTTTCCCTTTTACCTCTTTTAAGGTCCATCCAAAGACCTTTTCAAATTCTGGATTGATATATTCCACTTTATTATCAAGAGAGAATGCTAATACCGGGTCCGGAAGGGACATTAGAAGTGTGTGAAGCCGATTCTGTATGAGACTTTTTCCTTTGTTTTTAGGAATGAATGGTTTTTTTGTACTCTGTGCACCATGAAGAGTTGATTGTTTATCAGCCAATTTCATTTATACACCTTGAAAGAAATATAAACCGTTTATTTGTTTGCAACTAACGCATATACTCTGAATGTTGGCACATTTGTAATAAAATATCAAAGATATTACTAAAATATCAATAATAGCTTGTAACTATTTAGTCAACATCTAACAGCAATCCACTAAAATATGGTATAGGTCGGAATGATCAGTTTTGAATCATAGTTTTCTGTGAAAAGCCTGCAAAATATTGACTTTTAAGGTTATGTTTAGTATTAATGAAAAGCGGATAACATAAGTATCTAAAGAGGTTAGGAAAGGAATTGGCATGG
>JAGLLQ010000288.1 GCA_023140455.1 Desulfobacteraceae bacterium
CTGTAAGATAGGATTTAGAATCAGTCATAATTTATAATACCTCCATAAATTTGTATCTCAATAAAAAAAGGTACTTCAGCATATTATTAAGCCCATATAAGATTGGCTACAGAAATACACTCTATGAAATTTTTCAATCCAACGCAATAAAAATAATTCAAAGATAGGATCTTATAAAATGTTTATATTTTGACAAACCTGAACAAAATGAATATGATGTTTCGATAAAAAATAAACAAGTTTGAAAACTGGAGAAGAATATGAGTTCTGAAGTAAAAACATTATTACAAAAAATTAATTTTATTGAAGCTGACATGGAACTGTACAAGCAAATCTTACTCTCAATACCTTCAAATAATAAAAACGAGATGGAAAAGATCATTAATGAAATTGCAGATCAAAAAAAACAAATACTTGCATTAAGGCTTGAAATAAAAAAAACTGATAGAGTCGAATATGACAAACTCATTGCTATTGAGCAAGCTGCTGAAACATTCAAGCAGATATCTAAAGAAAAACAATTTATCTCTGTAAATACATTGAATGAATCAGGTGAATGTTATATCACACTAAACAACGGAAAACGGATAGACTGCCTTGTTGCTGCCAAAGAAGAAAATGGAAACTTTACTATATTAACCATTGATGGAGAAACCAAAGAATATCCAAATGGTTTTGTACAATAAAACTCTGGTTTCTCCATATTAATCAATTCAGTTAAGAATCAATCCAATTTCTGGAATGCTTCTTTTCTGCCTGTATATTTCTTTCTTAACTCTGGTTTTTGCAATTTCCCCGTTGGATTACGCGGAATAGTATCAAAAACTACTTTCCTTGGAACTTTATACATAGCAAGTTTTGATTTTGCAAATTCCAGCACATCCTCTTCTGTCATTATTTTACCTTCTTTGAGTTGAACAACGGCAAGAACAACTTCAACAAGTCTTTTATCCGGATAGCCTATACACGCAACATCATCAATATCAGGGTGATCCATAAGGGCATCTTCTATTTCAACAGGAAAAATATTTTCACCACCACTTGTGACCATATCTTTCATCCGATCAACAACATAATAGAATCCTTCATCATCTCTTTTCAATAAATCACCGGTTAGAAGCCAACCATCTTTAATGGTTTCTTTAGTCTTTTCAGGATTGTTATAATACTCTTTCATTAACCGTGGAGTTCTGAACACCAATTCACCAACCTCGCCTTTTGGCAGTTCTTTCCCTGATTCATCAACAATTTTTGCTTCAACGGAAAAAGTTGGTTTGCCGATTGAACCAGGCTTTCTTAAAGTATCTTCAGGATAGAGATTAAATGTGCCTCCGCCTCCGCCTTCAGTAATACCGTATATATTTGACACTTTGCATGGGAGCTTTTCAACAAGCATTTTCATTATATCAAATGGAACAGGCTGAGCACCAATTTCCATGTACTTCCATGAAGAAAGGTCATAATCAGATACTTTTATATCACCCTTTTCTATTGCATTTAAAACTGCAATACCTATGGGTACAACGAAAAGCATGTCTGTACATTTTTCCTCATTAATTGCTTCAAAAATCCATTTTGGATCTTTCAGGCCTCTTATAATTGTTCCAGTAGCTCCGGTTGCATAAAAAGGTGCCCAGAGAAACATTGTTCCGGAATG
>JAGLLQ010000289.1 GCA_023140455.1 Desulfobacteraceae bacterium
CCTGATGTAAACATCATTGCAAGATTATGATCTCTGTCAACACTGACAAGTGCATCAGAGATATCATCATAGGCTTGAATAGTTTTAAAATCTATCATTCCATCAGGGATCTCTTCACCAACACAGATATAATTTTTAACAGTTTTTAAATCTTTTTGAGCGCCTTGAACAACACCCAGAAATTCAGATCCAAATATAAAAACCTTTGGATCACAGACTTTAGCAGCATATAAAATATCAGAGCTTTCAAAACGAAAATTAAGGGGGACTACCACTGCTCCCAGTCGTATTATGGCAAAATAAGTTACTAACCAATTTAGGGAATCATTTTGAAGGTGCATTACATAATCACCATGTTCCACCCCCATCTCTTTTGACAGATAATTTGCTAACCTGTTAATCTCGTCATTAAACTCTTTCCAGGTAAAAGTTTTTCTCCCGCCTTCTGATGGTGTCCTTTCAATCAGACAAACTTTATCCGGAATATTCTGAGCGTGGATTGCCGCGTATCCTGAGTAATTCAATGTTGTTCTCCTTTTTATAATTGTCTTATTAAATCAAACAAAAATTTGAAGTTAGAAATTAACTTTATCAAGGCCTTTTAATCCCAGTATCTGTCTTGCTTCATCAGGAGTTGCAGGTTCAAGGCTCATCTCCTTTGCAATATTTTTAATCATTTTTACCTGATCAGCACTTGCTTTTGCCATAATACCCTTGCCTGCATAAATAGAATCTTCAAGTCCTACTCTTACATTCTGGGCTCCCATTGCCATGGCAGTGGAGGTGATGGGAATCTGGAAACGTCCGCCTGCTGCAACTGACCATGTAAAATTTTCTTCACCAAGAACTTCTTTTGCTTCATCATGAATTAAAACAAGATGCTTCACTGATGGAGTCATCCATCCTACCATAGGCCCGAATACAAACTGTAAATGTACAGGAGCCTTTAAAAGGTTTTCTTCGAGCAGCCATTTAACATAGGAGACATGGCCAAGCTCATAGATTTCTATTTCAGGCTTTGTATCAAGCTCAAGAAATGTTTTCCCATAGATTTCATCATCATTAAAGGTTGGTCTGAAAGTAACGTTTTTAACCAGTTCCAGATATTTTGGTTCCCAGTCAAATTTATACTCTTTAAAGCGTCCTGCAATCTGGAAAATACCAAAATTAAAAGGTGCTGGATCAAAAGAGCACATTTCAGGTTCCAATTTTTTTATGGGAATCAGTTTTTCAGCCGTGGTCTGGTTCATGCCACCGCCTGTGGTGGGCAGCAAAATTATATTACATCTTGCCTTAATCTTCTGATGAACTTCTACAAAAAGATCCGGATCTGCTGAAGGCTCTCCGGTTGCAGGATTACGCACATGAATGTGTGCAATGGCAGCACCAGCTTCATGGGCTTTTACTGCATCTTCCACAATCTCGTCCGGTGTAATGGGGAGATAATCACTCATGGTAGGGATATGAACTGACCCTGTGACTGCCGCGGTTATAATTAATTTATCCATTTTAGACATAACTATTTTCCTCCATTTCTATTTTTTTTTGGCAATTCATAACTCTTATCATTATCAAAAATAAATCTTTTCTTTTCTTTAACCTTATCAATGATAAAAGAAGAGTTCATTGCCTGAATTCCTTTAATCTGAGTTAATTTCTCATTGATAAACTCAGCATAATGTCTCATGTCTTTACCGATAACTTTTAAAATAAAATCATTCCCTCCGGTAATCTGATAACATTCAACAACTTCATCCAATGCAATAAATTTTTTTTTAATTGATTCCACCGAAGGCAGATCACTCAAATTAAGAGTAAGATTAACTATTGCTGTTATTGTATAGCCAAGTTGTTCATGATCAACTAAAATAGTAAAACTTGATATAACCCCTAAGTTTTCAAGTCTTTTTACACGCTCAAGTGTAGCAGGCGCAGAGATCCCAACCATTTTTGACAGCTTGGAATTAGTTATCTTGCCATTTTCCTGGAGAGTATTTAAAATAATTTTATCTATTGCATCCAATACAATCTTTTCCTCTTAACTAAAAATATACTTAAAATAAATTTACAATAGCAAATGAGTATATTTTTTTTCAATCACTGGCAACAATTCTTTTAAAGTTTCATCTATTTTACTGACCGTGTTATCAATCTCTTTTTTTGTCATTTTGCATGACAGAATATATAATGCTCTTGGAATTGTAAAAATTCCTTTATTCAAAAGAGAAAGATGCATTAATGATAATAATTCCTCTTCAGACTTCATAGCAAGTTCCGGGGTTGTAACTTTCTCATTTACAAAATGAATATTGAGATAGGAACCAATATGATTAGACTGAATATTCAGACTATTAGCTTTAAAAATAGTTTCAAGGCTGTCATGAAAATATTGACCAATATTATTAATATTCTCTACTGCATTTGTATCATATTTTTTCAAAGCTGCATATCCAGCCTGCATTACAGTCTCATAACCATTAAAAGTACCGGAATGATATAAAGGTGTATCTGTATGTTCATGGCAATATATGTTCATGATCTCTTCTTTACCGCCAAAAACACCAATGGGAAGCCCGCCTCCAATAACTTTTCCAATGGTTGTCAGATCAGGTATTACATCATATAGAGCCTGACATCCGCCAGTATGAACACGGAATGAAAAAATCTCATCAAAAAACAGAAGCACATTATATTTTTCAGTGATTTCCCTTATGGACTTAAGATAGCCTTCCTTTGGCAGAACAACTCCACCTGCCCCAAGAAAGGGCTCCATTATTACTACTGCAAGTTCAGAAGCATTCTCTTTAACTGCCTGTTCCAATGCTTCAATATCATTATACGGCACCTCAATAACATCCTCTGTCATTCCTTTGGGAATACCGGCTGTTATAACATTTTTCTTTGTTGATGCTGCAACGCAGTCATGGGTTCCATGGAACCCGCCAACCATTTTAAGTATTTTATCTTTTTTAGTATAGGCTCTTGCAGTCCGCAAAGCATAAAGAGTTGCTTCGGTCCCGCTGTTTAAATACCTTAATTTATCAAGTCCCGGCACTCTTTCGCATAAAAGTTTACTTAATTTATACTGTGCTTCTGTCGGGGTTGAATATTGAGACCCTTTTTCAATACCAGCCTGAACAGCTTTAACAATATCAGGATCGCCATGCCCGTGTATAAGTGCGCCATAGGCATTGGTAACATCAAAGAGTTTATGTCCTTCAGGAGTAAAAACATAAGAGCCTTCACCATAATCAATATGAATGGGAAAAGGCTTAAAATAACTCAGGCTTCTTGTTGCACCACCCGGGATATATTTGACAAGCTCATCATGACGCTCTTTGCACACAGGAAACTTCTCTTTATAAATATCAAATATTCTATCTTTAATCTCTTCTCCCATATCATTTATTCCTCTTTTTTATGGACAATCAAAAGCTCGCCAAGTTCATTCTCTATTTTTTCCACAAATTCACCTGATTCAATTCTTGCCTTGAGATCTTCAAGATCATCAATATAAACCT
>JAGLLQ010000029.1 GCA_023140455.1 Desulfobacteraceae bacterium
AGAAAGAGAGACTTTGTCTATCTTTCTTGACACCCGCCCTTGTTAAAAAAGGCTTTGATTTATTTTATTTTTGTTGACTGAACAATCCCTATTGAGACAATTAGTTCCAATAAATTGGATTTAAGTATTATTATTCCTTTACAAAGATACAAATCGACCTGATCCACCAACATTGCTTTTGTTATTGGACATTGTTTGCAAAGGCACACTTATGACCGATGATACCATGATTGTGGGGTAAAAAAACGAATTACTGCCCCATGATTTTTTTGTCCTCAATTGATTTATCCCTTTTTGAAATTCAGGTGCATGAGACGGTCCCGAAGCTTTTCTTCGGTCCTGGCATATTCCTTTTGAAAGTCTTTGTTCTCACTCTCACTGAATCCGGCAAAATCGATTAGATCCAAGTCTTTGAGAAGATTCAGTAGGTCCAAAATATGGTTTTGGGCCATGGTCCGGCAGAAATCTGAATCCCGGTTTTTAACTTTTTCAGCCAATACCGGATTGGATTCCAGGTAATCGGGAGCCGTATACTGTCTATTGAGCAGAAGAAAAAGAAGCTGAAACAGTCCATCCACCCGATGGGTTTTGATCAGGGTGGGGCTGTGAAAAAATGAAAAATCCGTGTCCACACTCACTTCTGCAGTCCCCAGATATTGGACCCGTTCAAACCAGTTTAGGGTATAGGTCAGGTGATCCTGTTTCTGCCAGGTATCTTTTTTCCAGACATGAGCCCTTACCGCCTTATTCAACCCATCCAGGCAGTCTTCGGTATTTTCATAGTCATAGGACCCCAGCAGAGCTCCAGATTGGAAGATATCAATGCCTGGCTTATAGGCCTGATTACTAATTTCCGCACATATGATCCGGTTCTCTTGACCCGGACGGAGAATGATGATTTTACATGACGGCTTCCCCTTTTCAATGCGCAGGATCTCCTCTGCCGAATCCGGGGGGACAATGGCATCGGCTATTGCCTGTGGAAGAAAGGCGGCATAGGCCGCCGGACTTACATCCACCTTGTTCAGAGCCGATTTGAACAGGAGAATATCCCTTTCATCCATCCCCCTCACCGGTATTATCCTTCCTTTTTCCAAATTTGGCAAAAAGAGGTCCAGAACCGACTCAAGAGCTGCATGCCAGTGGGCGCTCCTAGGATCTCTTTTTCCATCTATCCATTTTCTGACTTTGGGTGACTCAGCAGCCATATCATTTTTTCCTTTTCCTGTTCAGGTAAATCTTGAGCTTGATATCAAACCAGAAAAAAGGTTTTGTTGTCAACCATCAAATTTAAAAATCGACAGTTAAGGATAATTATCCCTGTCGAGAATTTTTCAAAAACCGATATTGTTAAGGATACCAAAAAATATACGTCATCAGAATTTTGTTGAAAAATGGTTTTGAAAAATGCAATATTGTTATGAACGCATGGAAGGAATACAAAAAAATAGGGGAGAACCATATGCCGCACATAATTGTTAAGCTCTATCCTGGAAGATCAGAACAGCAAAAGGTAGAACTTACCAAGAAAATAGTGAAAAATGTTGTTGAAATTGCAGAATGCAAAGAGACGTCTGTTTCAGTAGCATTTGAAGAAATCGAACCGATTGATTGGGCTGAAAAGGTTTATAAGCCAGATATAATTGATTGCCAGGGAGTACTTTATAAAAAACCGGGATACGATCCTTTTTTATCAAAACAGGATAAGAAAGAAAAAATGGTGAATTTGATGGCACATGTCAGAGAGGCCGTAAAGGTTGCAGAGAAAGAAGATACATCCGGTGATTTTAATGCCATGTCATGGTTAGATCTTGAGCTGGAGGATAACCCAGAGTCTTTTGATGGCTTTTTTGATACACTCTGGGAAAAATTGTCAGACGCCGAAAGGGAGAAAAGAACTAATGCAATCAGAAGGGTTTTGTAAATTGGTGAAACAGAATAAGGAATTATGTCTCGTAACATAATATTTGCTACGCGTCATGCTTATGATTAATTATTCTAATTATTATTTACTGATTCTCCAATTGTTAAAGATACCATTTGTATAGTTGATTATTTCATGGTCTTTTTCTGTATTACAATTATTAATACATAGAGTTGATTCTAAACTGCTACAATAAGATTTGTAGATATTGGTCACGTTTTAATAAAAATATTAATATTCCCTGCAATTTGGCTTTTGACGGGATGGTTGGTTGAGTTCTAATGGCAGGCCCGTAACTGGTTTTGGTCTTATCATTTTCAATATCAGCATTATGAACTCTGTCAGCCATTAAGATCTTGTGCTATATTGCGAAGCACAGATAGACTAAGCTTAAAAATGGGAAAGCATTAATGGATATAGGTAATAAGAGTATTGAGGTTGGTGGAAAGACTATTGAAAATAGATTGTTTTTAGCGCCTCTGGCTGGCCTTGGTCATGTTGCATTAAGAGAGCTTATTTCAGAGTTTGGGGGTGCTGGCTTGCTTTTCACCGGCATGTGCAATGCAAGAGCCGTTCCCCATGAAAATCCTGAAGTTTCACATGTTTTTAAGTTTAGACAGCAGGAACTCCCTAATCTTGTATGCCAGATATTTGGATCAGATCCTTTAGATATGGCAAAAGCTGCAAAAAGAATTGAGCAGGAAGGTTTTTTCGGGGTGGATCTTAATTTTGGATGTTCAGTTACAGCTATTTGTAAAAAAGGCTGTGGAGCCGCACTCTTAAAAACACCTGATCTTGCAGCAAAAATGGTGGAGAAGGTGAAAAGTGCTGTGTCAATCCCGGTTTTTGTAAAATTTAGAATTGGTTGGGAAGAAGACATTGCCATGGTTGAGTCAACCACAAGAAAATTTGAAAATGCAGGAGCTGATCTTTTGGTTTTTCATCCACGTGTTTCTCCGGACAGAAGAACACGACCTCCCAAATGGGAATATATTAAAATTGTAAAAAAAGCAGTAAGCATTCCGGTATTTGGTAATGGAAATATCCTGGATCATGCAGATATGGAGAGAATGGTTGCAGAGACTTCATGTGATGGCATCTCTATTGGGCGCCTTGCAATTGCTAAGCCATGGATATTTGCGAAATGGACAAATCAATTAAAA
>JAGLLQ010000290.1 GCA_023140455.1 Desulfobacteraceae bacterium
GCCGCAGCTCAGGCAGCGCCAGACTCTTTCATCATCTTTCTGGAAAACCTTATCTTTTGCAATATTATCCGCAAGCTCAAGATAGAGTTTCCTATGATGCTCTTCAGAAACAATAATATTATTGAAAGTATCTACTGCTCTCTCGAATCCTTCTTCTTCTGCTATTATTGCAAACTTTGCATACATGTCTTCGCTTACATATTTTTCTAAAGCCGCTGCAGAAAGAAGATTGTAGCGAGTGTCTTTTATCACACCGGTAGGGAAGACCCATTTCATCTCTAGCTCCCCGCCGTTAAAAAATTTAAAAAACCGCAACGCATGTTCATATTCCTGATTCGCAGTTTCATTGAATATCTTTGCAATTTGAATAAACCCTTCATCCATAGCTTTATCTGCAAAAAAGTCATATCTTGTCCTTGCCTGAGTCTCTGCTGCAAAAGAAATGTGAAGATTTTTTGCGGTCTTGCTTTCTCTGAATTTAACCATATGTACCTTCTTTTTTTTATTCCTCAATTATAATGGCCTTAGCACCGCATTCTTCTGCTGCCTGACGTACAACAGCCTGAAAATGCTCAGGGATATCATCCATTTTGATAGTTGATTTCAACTCATCTTCATCATACTCAAAGACTTCAGGACAAAGATCATTGCAGTTTCTATCACCCATACATTGTTTTGTAATTGTTACTTTCATCTGTTTTCTCCTTTTTATTGGTTTATTATTACAACATACAATTTTTTATTTACGTATTTTATTTGCGTACCCACATGTGATATTTTTTAACCCATGCAAGTAATTTTTCAGGCGCATGGTTTTTCTTCCACAATCCTGCTGCATATTTGTTGGCTTCAGCCATTGTCGGGTAAATGTGAATTGTGCCAAGGATTTTATTCAACCCTAATGAGTGTTTCATGGCAAGGACGAATTCTGCAATCACATCAGCTGCATGGTTGCCGACAATGGTAACGCCTAATATTTTATCCTTGCCCGGTTTAGTTAATACTTTTACAAACCCATGGTCTTCAGAGTCAGCAATAGCCCGGTCAAGATTTTTAATTTCATATTTAACAATTTCATATTCAATGCCAGATAGTTTTGCATCTGTTTCACTTAAACCAACCCTTGCTACCTCAGGGTCAGTATAGGTAGCCCAAGGTATGACATTATAATCAACTTTAAAATTTTTAAATTTGCCAAAAAGAGCATTTACTGCTGAATACCACGATTCATGGGCAGCTGTATGAGTAAACTGGAATCTTCCATGTACATCCCCACTGCAATAGATATTGGGGAAATTGGTCTGCAAAAGTTCATTGGTTATGATCTGTCCATTTTTGGTAAGCGCAACACCTATTTCTTCAAGACCAAAACCTTTAACATTTGGAACTCTTCCAAGGGCAATCAGTATTTTGTCAAATTTAATTCCAACATCTTTTCCATTATGTTCACATATCAGTTGTTTTTCTTTGCCATTATTTATAATTTCTTTGGCAGAATGATTTAAAAGAATTTTTATGCCTTCTGCATGGAATTTTTCTAAAATAATTTGGGCCGCATCAGGGTCTTCTTTTTTCATTATCCTGGCACCCCTCTGCACAAGGGTTACATTTGATCCAAGTCTTGCAAATCCCTGTGCGAGCTCACACCCAATTGGTCCTGCACCCAACACTATCAGGTTCTCGGGCAGAATTCTTAAATCCCAGATATTATCTGAAGTAAGGTAATTGATTTGATCTATCCCGGGTAAATCAGGAATCATGGGCCTTGCACCGGTTGCTACAATAATATTTTTTGTGGTGATAATTTTCTCATTCACCTTTACTTCAAAAGGAGAAATGATTTTGGCTCTTCCCTGGATACAATCCACACCTAAGCTTGTGTAGCGTTCAATTGAATCATGTGGTGAAACTTTATTAATTATGGATTGAATCCGCTCCATAATATTTGCAAAATCAAAATCAATATGGGCTTTATTAAAACCAAATTCTTTAGCTCTTTTTGTATAAGAGATAAGTTTTGCACTTGCGATAAGTGCTTTACTTGGTACACACCCGGTGTTGAGGCAGTCACCTCCCATTTTATTTTCTTCAATCAAGGCAACTTTTGCTTTGACTGCTGCTGCAATATAAGATGCCACAAGTCCTGCTGATCCAGCTCCAATTACTACAAGGTTATAATCAAATGATTTGGGCTTTGAAAATTTAGAAAATACTTTCTGGGCTCTTAAAAAATCTGTAAAGCGTTTTGCCACAATTGGGAAAATACCCAGAATGGCAAAGGAAAGGATAATATTCAATGATAGAATATCCCCCGGAGATTCTATTGTGGTAAGTTGGGTTCCTGCGTTTATAAACATAAAAGTCACAGGGAGCATTCCTATCTGGCTGACTAAATAAAATATAGAAACACGAATATTGGTTAAGCCCATGGCAAGGTTAACTACAAAGAAAGGGAAAATTGCGATGAGCCTTATGGTGAACAGATAAAATCCACCTTCTTTTTCTATACCATTATTAATGATTGCAAGCTTTGACGGGAATCTGTTTTGAACCCATTCTCTAAACATATATCTGGAGAACAAAAATGCCAGGGTCCCGCCCATGGTACTTGCAAAGGATGCAAGGATAGTTCCGTAGAAAAGTCCGAACAATGCACCGCCTGCGAGGGTTGTGATCCCTGCGACAGGTAGAGATAAGGCAGAGATTAGAAGATAGATTGTAAAGTAAATTATCATGGTCAGCAGTTTATGGTCTGCATAAAATGCTTTTAAACCATCAAGGCCTTCCTTTAAATTAGGAAGAGATAAATAGTTATTCAGGTCAAATAGAAAAAACAACCAGGTTATAATTGCAACAACAAGTAATATTACTGTTTTTACTCTTAAGTTATTTTTCATTTGGTTGTTGCTATCCTATAATATCTTTTCAATGGCCTGAAATTTTTTCATAAATTTACGATCAATATAGTCTTTAATCATAAATGCTATTCTTCCGCCAAATACAAGTTGTTTTTTCTTAAATACGCCAAGGTGCCCGCCGACATTAAAAATTAAAAGATATTCAGGCCCCGGATCAAATGTTTCAAGGTCCCTGCCTTCAAGACTTGCCATCAGGTTGTGCAGTAAAATAGGGTTTTCACGGACTGCATAGACTCCGACCTTATCCAGTGGCTGGTCTTTAAAAAATATGCAATCACCGCCTCCAAATATTTCAGGATATTTTACAGATTGGAGGTATTCATTTACCAAAAGTCCTTTGTCAGGGCCAACAGGCAGGCTTGATTCTTCAAATATGGTTGATGGTTTGACTCCCAGCGCCATGAAAATAAAGTCTGTAGAAAAGGATTCGCCTGATTCTAAATAAATTTTATCAGATTTGATTTCTGTTACATATCCTGTTTCATGAATTTGAATGCCTTTCTTATAAAGAGAAGAAATGACTCTTGATCTGACATTGTCTGGGAATCTTGCCATGAATTTTTTACCTGCAAAAATGTGGATGTCAGGTATATGCTTGTTTATTTTTTTTGCCAGTTGCCATACATTCCCGGCTACTTCGGCAGAGGAAGGACCACCCCCCACAATGCTTACATTGATCTTTTTTTTGGCAAACAAGATTTTGAGCTTGTCTGCAGCCTCCATAAGTTTTTCAATTGGCTTAACCGAGTAAATGTTATCATGCTCTTTTGGAGCTGCCTGCATGGGGACATAGCTGCCTGCATTAAAAGAAAGTACATCATAGGAAAAAGAATGCCCTGTATTTGTATAAACCTCTTTTTTATCAGGATTGATTTTAACAACTTTATCTTTTATGAAAATACCACCTTGCTTTTGCACTACATCCTTTGTCGCAAAGCGGATATCCTCAGGAGTGTAAGTCCCGCCCAGCATTCCCGGGCCCATTCCGGAATAGTAGTGGTAAAAAGAAGGTCCTATGACAGTGACTTTAAACCCTTTTTCAACAAACCTGCTGATATTTTCAAGGGTCATCATGTGGGCATGACCGCCTCCGACAAGTATAAGATGTTTTCTCATTTCTCAATCCCCTTTTGCAATATTGTCCATAAGTTTGCCAAGGCTTGCAAGATGTGCTTTTTCTTCGTTAGCTATTTTGTTGATAATATCTCTTGATGTTGAGTCTGCAACTTTTAAAGAGACTCTCTGGTACAGATCAAGTGCCTGGGCCTCTATTGACATGGCAAGAGAGATTATGTCTGTCTCAGAATTAAGGTCTGGTTTAAAAAGATTAAGATACTCATCCGTTGACAAACCTCCTTCTAATGCTTTGGTTTCAACCATTGTTTCAAATTCATCAAGGCTGATTTCATTGGTGTTGATATCATTAAAAGCTTTAAAAATAGACATCTGATGTTGAACTTCAATTTCTGATAATTTGGCAAAAAGGTCTTTTACTTTGTCATTATCAGCTTTTTCGCCTAGGTCCAGATAAAAAACACGCAATCCCTGCTCCAGAGAATATGCAACTTTTAACACATCAAGGGGTTCTTCATTTCCATCAAAAAGATCCATTCCAAGAGCTTGCGGTCCAATGGCTGTTTTTGCATGCCATGCCTTAATACCACCTGATACATTGAATACTTTTTTAAAACCCTTGCCTGCAAGCATTTGCGCAGCAACCCGGCTGCGTCCACCAATTGCTCAATAAACCAGGGTGGGCTTTTCAGGGTCAATCTCATCAAGTCTGTCTGAAAGCTGAGGCAGGGGAATCAGAGTGGCTCCGGGAATGTGGCTCTCTTCATATTCAGAAGGTTGTCTCACATCCAGGATTGTTATATCCTCTCCCGGATGTTGAGTAATGTATGATTCTGCTTCTTGAAAATTTATTGATTCAGCCGGTGTAAAAAACTGCATCCATTTCATATTAGCCTCCCCCATTTATTGTTTTAGTTAAAAACTATTGTATATACAGTTAACCCGGTGAATATCGAAGGTTCACTGGGTTTAGCAAAAATTAGCCAAGTGATTTAAATGCCTTGGTACTGGCTCCACAAACAGGGCATTTCCAGTCTTCGGGAAGCTCTTCAAACTTTGTTCCCTTTGCAATTTTTCCTTTTCTGTCTCCTCTATCCGGGCTGTAAGTATACCCACAATTAACTGTTTGACACTGATACATATCTTTAGGTTCTACCATTTTTAAACTCCTTTTTATTTATTTCAAAAGTGTATCTTTTAATAGATACAAATCTGTCTCAATGATGTTTATTTCTCGCCTTTGACTTTTGGATCAAAAGGTTTGCCTGCACAGTCCGGTGTATAGCAGGAATTATCAACAA
>JAGLLQ010000291.1 GCA_023140455.1 Desulfobacteraceae bacterium
ATTTAATACCAACCATCCAGGAAAATGGTACAGCAACAAGAGCGATACCCAAAGTGGTGTTAATATTAGCAGTAGGTGGGAATAATCCTGGGACAAGACCCATTAAATTACCTAGAAAAACAAAAAGGAAAATAGTCGCTGCAAGCGGGAAAACCCATCTTCCCTTTTCACCGGTGATGGTAATCATAAATTCTTCAAGTCCTGAAACTAAGACTTCAAAAATATTCTGTATCATTTTGGGGACAAGCTGAGCATTTTTGCCGGCAAGCCAGCCAAAAAATATCATAATTATCATTGCAAACCACATATAAATTACATGGGGATTACTATGAGCCCAATGCCCTAATCCAATCTTTTCAAACAAATGTACCAAAAACATATATGGATGTACCACTTTATATTGCCTCCTTGAAAATAAGTCTTGTTAATTCAAGTATTGTTGCTATTGATATGCTTACAACAACAACTGAAAGTCCAGCTACCAACCCCAAAGGATTTACAACATCTCCTGCAATAAGCAAAAAAATTATCAATCCACTTATTGCAAATCTGATATAATATTTAATAAGGACAGTGATTAGAATCATACGTCCTCTCTGAGCAACTTTTTCCGGGTGTTCAAATGCTTTATGCACCGTCTGTTTAAGCAAATGAAAACTAATAGTAGCAATAATTGCACCCAGAACTACTCCTAACGTAAATCTAAAAGGAGTATTTACCAAGCTGAACAAAGTTAGAATAACAATAAGAAACCAATTTGATTTACTTACAAAATCAATCAACCTTTTTGTTATTTCCATAATTAATACCTTTAAAGTTTCTTGCTTTTATTCATTGCCCTGATAAGGTTTCTAAATCCTGCCACAATCCCCATTCCTAAACCAATCAATGTTAAAACAGGGGTTGTATCAAATTTCTTATCAAGCCACACGCCTAAAAAAAGACCGATAAAAATTGATAGAGAAACTGAAAGACCAAGGCTGCTGTAATAACCTAACTCTCTAATACTTTTAAATCTTTCATGCTTCATCTGTTAACCTTTCCACATCATCTCAAAAGCAAATATCATATGGTTTAATTTTAGTCAATAAAAATGATCATATTATTTCAAGTAATCCTTGGTTGTCGTCTCTGTCGACTTCTCCTACAATCTCTGCATTAACACCTATGTTAAGTAATTCTTCAAGGCAGATTTCAGCCTCTTTTTTATTCATACTGACGACAAGTCCACCTGAGGTTTGAGGATCAAATAAAAGATCCTGATAAACCCTTTCCACGCTCTGATTTATTTTCAAATCTGCCTCACAAAAAGCTCTGTTTTTATGGGCACCGGCAGGGATCATACCCATCAGTGCGAACTCCTCTGCTCCTTCAATAACCGGTACCTTACTTGAAAATAATACAATTTTCTTTTCACTTGCCTTTGCCATCTCAAGCAAATGTCCTGAAAGCCCAAAGCCTGTTATGTCTGTACAGGCATTCACTTTAAAACCCTTAATTATCTCTGCTGCGTACTTATTCAATTGAGACATAACATTTGCTGCTTTTTTTGAAATATCATCATTGGCAAGTTTTGCCTTTATAGCGGTTGCAATAATACCAGTCCCCAAGGGTTTAGTCAAAATTAAGACGTCCTTTGCACGCAATCCTTTATTAGTCCAAACCTTATCAGGATGAACTATTCCAGTTACAGAAAGTCCATATTTAAACTCTTTATCATCAACACTGTGACCGCCAACTAACACAGCTCCTGATTCATTGATTTTATCCAATCCCCCACTGAGCACTTCTCCTAAAACATCTTCATTGAGTTCATTGCAAGGAAAACATACAATATTCATTGCAGTAATAGGAGTCCCTCCCGTGGCATATACATCACTTAAAGAATTGGCAGCGGCAATTTGCCCGAATTCATAGGGGGAATTTGTAACAGGAGTTAAAAAATCAAGGGTCTGGACCAATGCAATATCCGGTCCTAGTTTGAAAACACCAGCATCATCAGAAGTATCAATTCCCACTATCAGGTCAGGATGTTTTTTTATATCAAGTTTTCCTATAATTCGATCCAGCGTCCCTGGATC
>JAGLLQ010000292.1 GCA_023140455.1 Desulfobacteraceae bacterium
CCAGCCATATTATATGATTTTGAAAAGGAACCAAATTCTACGCCTATATCTTTTGCTCCTGGAGTTTCAAGAAAACTTGGTGCACTATATCCATCAAAAGTTATTTTTGAATAAGCAAAATCATTGACAACCATAAACCTAAATCTTTTTGCAAGCTTTACAATTTCTTTAAAAAGCTCTCTATCTGCAACAACTCCAGTTGGATTATGTGGGTAATTAATCATTAAAACTCTTGGTTTAGGATAAAAAGATTCGCAAACAGTAACAATTCTATTTAAAAAGGTTTCTTCCGGGCTGATTGGTATTCTAACAACGTTTGCACCTGCAATAACAGCAGCATAAATATGAACAGGAAAAGCAGGGGCTGGAACAAGCACTGAGTCTGAAGGTCCCATAAGAGCAAGACATAAATGAGAAATACCTTCTTTTGAGCCTATGGTAAAATAAGTTTCATTTTCAGCATCAAGATCTATATTGTAATGCCGGTCATAATATTTTGATATTTCAACTTTAAGATTTTTCATTCCGGAAGATTCAGGATATCTATGTGTTTTAGGATCTTTTGCTACATTAATAAGCTTGTCAATAACCGCATCAGGGGCTGGATCCATTGGATTTCCCATTCCAAGATCGATAACGTCATCACCCTTGCGTCTTTTATCCATCTTCATTTTGTTAATCATTCCAAAAAGATATGGTGGAAGTTGATCCATGCGGCTTGAAAGTCTTATAATTTTTTCTTCCTTCATTTTTACTCCTAAAACAATTTATTAATATATAAAAGAAACAGACTAACTCAGAAAAAAGGAATACACAATAATTTAATCAAATATTTAAATACATCCTTGACAGAAAAAATTAAATCAAATAGACTTAACCGTCTGATTTAATACACATACTTAATAATTAATTACCAAGGCGAAAATCTAATTTAAAACCCGCGAAATACCTATTTATAAAGGAGATGTTATGAAAGGTTCAAAAAAAGCAGGTAAAGGGAGATACTCTCGCAAAAGAATAAAGTTTGAATTAAAAGCTGATCCTGAGAGTAAAGTTTTTATTGCAGGGACGTTTAATAATTGGGATCCTAAGGAAAAAAGGCTGAAAGACAAACAAAAAAACGGCAATTATTCTCTTTTTGTACTTGTGCCCAGGGGTAAACAGGAGTACAAATTTATTATTAATGATGATTGGTGTTTAGATCCAAATTGTGTAGATAAGAAAAGAAACAAATTAGGGACATATAATAATTTTATTGATGTGGAATAATATTATTATATGTTGAAAAGGTAGTCTTGGAAGATATAATAAAATTCTGCTGTGAAAAAATAGAGCTTGACGGCCTGTTTCAATATACTTCTAATGAAAAAATTGCTATTATTACCCACCCCCACCCGCTTTATGGCGGCAATATGGAAAACCCCGTAGTTGAACTATTACAGGAAGAGCTGACAAAACAAGGATATTCAACACTAAGATTTAACTTTAGACAGGTTAAAATGGAAGGAAGCGATGAGGACTCTATAAAAGATTTAGAAGCAGCAATTTGTTTTCTAAACACAAAGGGATTTAAACACAATATTCTTCTTGCCGGTTATTCATATGGATCATGGATTAATACCTCGGCTGTCTCCAAAGGATTAAAGATTACAGACAGTATAATGATATCCCCGCCAATTGCATTTTTAGATTATAAAAACATTAAAACCCTGCCCTCTCCCGGGCTTATTGTAACAGGAACAAATGATGAAATAGCACCACCCGAGCTTGTTAAAAAAAGAACAGAAGAGTGGAACTCTGCTTTTAAGTTAAAAGTTATTAAAGGGTGTGACCATTTCTACGGAGGCTATACAAGGGAGCTTAAAAAAATAATTTCAGACTATCTTTTAGATTAATCAGTATCTGCAAGATTTACTATGGTTTCTTTTACCTTTTCTTTTAATTGATCTATGGAAAGGTTTTTATATGAACCATAAGTTAAAGGCTTTCCTATATTAACAATTACTTTTTGAGGGTTTAGTTTCCAGGAGTGTTTATTGTTAAAATCATATAAACCTTTACTAATACCAAGAGGAAGGATATCTGCTTTAGTGTTTTTAGCAAGATGAAAACCTCCTTTTTTAAATACTCCGATCTTTCCTGTAAGAGTTCTATGCCCTTCCGGCAAAATTCCTATTGACAGGCCGTTGTTTAAAACATCTTCAGCTTGTTGTATGCTTTTAATAGCATGTTTCCGGTTGGTTCTGTTAATTGGAATATTACCCCATTTTTTTATAATCCATCCCCATAAAGGAAAATTAAAATGGTATGCTGCCTCTATCCCGACAAAAGGCTCAGGTATACAACATGGGATTACAAAAACATCAAAAAGGCTTTG
>JAGLLQ010000293.1 GCA_023140455.1 Desulfobacteraceae bacterium
AAAAACTAAAACCCTTTGCAACTAATATGAAAAAAAAGGGATTCCCTGCACCCAACCTTTATATCCAGCCAGCTGTATCCCTATATGGCTGGGCTTTAGATGAACCATGGGAAAGCGTAACAGCAAGAACCAATTTTGCCGAAGGTGATCTTGCAAGGCTCATTTTAAGAACAGCAGAAAATTTAAGGCATCTGACAAACCTTAAAGATACTTTTCCGGGAATTGCTGAAAGTGCAGAAAAAGCAATTGAAATGATATTAAAAGAACCGGTTTTCACCTGGCATGCATAACTTTGATAGAACAAATTAATCAAGAGGATCAATCATGACTAAAACAGCATTAATCACAGGTGCAACTGCTGGTTTTGGAAAAGCCACTGCAAGACTTTTTGCAGACAGCGGCTACAAAATTATAATAACAGGAAGACGCAAAGAAAACCTTGAAAGACTGAAAACCGAACTTGATAGTACAACTGATGTTCTGACAATGACAATGGATGTAAGACATAAGGATAAAGTGTTTTCACTGATAGAAAATATCCCTGAAGAATTTAGTAAAATTGATGTACTTGTTAATAATGCAGGACTTGCACTGGGACTTGCACCTGCCCAGGAAGCAGACATCGAAGACTGGGAACAAATGGTGGATACAAACATTAAAGGGCTTCTGTATTTAACCCGTGCAATTTTACCTGGCATGGTAAAAAGAGGAAAAGGGCATATTGTAAATATTGGTTCAGTTGCAGGTACTTATCCATATCCCGGCGGCAATACCTATGGTGCATCAAAAGCATTTGTAAAACAATTTTCCAGAAACCTCAGGAGTGATCTTTTAGGAACCGGAATCAATGTAACCAATATTGAACCGGGGCTTGCTCATACTGAATTTTCAGAAGTAAGACTGCATGGCGACAAAAAAAAGGCTGATAATCTTTACAAAGGCACATTACCGCTTGTGGCAGACGATATTGCTGAAACTGTATTATGGAGTGTTCTGCGTCCCTCCCACGTAAATATCAACAGTATTGAAATCATGCCTGTATGCCAGGCATGGGGACCTCCAGCCTTTGATAAAAAATGAGCCAACAGATTATATCTTTTTTCTAATGACAAAAAGCAAGATTCTATTTTATTGCATAGTAAGAGACTGTAAGATTTAGGCTATAACATAATCAAGGGAACATCATGAATATTAAGGTTGTTCTTGCTGATAATGAAAAGTCATAACTTTACATCAATCTGATTTTCAGAATTTTTAACCCCCAATATCAGTATTTCTACCAATGGATTTTTCTGTACAATCTAATATTATAATAAATATCCGATTCTTATTCTTTTTGGTGCCGTGGACCTGTTGGGGGCAGCATGGGCGGAATTGACACTACGTTCATTAAGAAAAATGCAGTAAAAAAATACTGCAAGTTGATAATTATTAATTAGAAACTTACAGCTTAGATTAAATGCCAAATAATTGTAAAGGAGAAAGAGATATGAAAGTTGAAAAATCAATTGAAATCTCAGCAGCGCCGGAAAAAATTTGGCCGTTTTTAGTCGATCCCACAAAAATCGTAATGTGGTTTGATACTTATAAAAAATGTGAATGCACAAGCGAAAAGCACTCTGGGGTAGGAACAACTTACTACATTGAAGAAAAAGTACCGGGACCACTCCGAAAGATAAATTTAGAAGTAAAAATTTATGATGAAAATGAGAAATTGATGCTCAAAATGATATCAGGGAAGAATGTGAATACCTATGAGATTCGGTGGAATTTGGAACTTGCTCAACCCGGTACAAAATTTCATTTTGTCGAAGATATTGGAATGCCTTTTGGAATTATCGGTAAAGTTCTTGGTGTAATGGGTCAGCGAACAGCTGATAAGATGGTTGAGAGTATGTTAATTAAACTTAAAAATTTATCCGAGGAATAATATTAGATGGCGACCAGGAAAAATCTTGAGGAAATCGAAGACGGAATTCAGTTTACCTGCAACCTATAATGAAAAATCATAACTTCACAACAATGCAACACATTTTCAGATTTTTTTACCCTCAATAACAGTATTTCTACCAATAGACTTTTTTGTTGAATCCAATATTATTAAAAACATGTTTCATTGCTAAAAGGCCCTGAGGATGAACATGCCCTTTAAATAGACTTCTTTATAACATGGCACAACATATCTTGTTGGAATAATTATACTGTAAGAACTGATGCTTTTTTAAAAAACCTTAAATTAGAATCAGTTAAATAATAGAAAACATGTCTTTCGTAAAGACGATGATTTACAATCAACATAGGAGGTATTATGAAAAATTTTTTAATAATTCTTGTAGCTGTTGTTTTGGTATTGGTTTGTTTACCAAATGTATATGCTGGTGACAAATCTGATTGTATTTATGGAAGTAAAATTGACCAGACTATTTCTTTTTATCAGGGAAGGCTTTATCTTATTGATTCTGAATGGAAAATATTGTCTGACATAGGCAAAGATGCAAGAAAAAGGATAGACTATCTATACAAGAATAGACAACAACTTGTCAGGGAAATGAAAGATAAAAAAATTGGTTTTAGAATAGCAAAAATGAATAGTTATGTTAATGGGAAATTGAGAAATGGTGCTGTTGGATTGGGATATACAATACCTTGATTCCATATAAATTTTTGTGGTTTTTAAATTTTAAAAATTGGTGGCCGGCGTTAGTTCTTACAGAATAATACCTCTATTATAAAAAATCTTTTGAATCCCTAACAGAGTTGAACCAAAAAGATTCTAATAGTATAACCTTGTCAAATCCTATTCTGGCAGGGTAATCGCATGTAAGTTTTTAAGACAAGGACTTATATGTGTCTTATATCCGTCATGTGCAGGGTAGCTTTGCCGGGGAGGATGGTTGTGGGTTGCTATGAACCATTTATTGCAATTATGTAGAGGCTCTTAATGCAGTAAGCGATTAAACGGGAAAGACTTTTCCCATCAGCGAGTGGAATTTAGAGCCTTTAAAAATTGTTCAATCTGTGACCCGCAACCCACAACCGTCCGGTATGAGTTATGGTTATAAAGACCTAATATATTAATCCATAACACTCTTTCGAATATTTACTTGCGTCAGCCTGCCTATTCTGAAAACAACTTGCATTCATTATAAAATTTTAGTTATATTAAAATCTAATTTATTATATTTAAGAGGTTTTTAAGGAATCTTCACGTAAGCATTAATTTATAAAAATTTTAGCAATTCAGATGTGCTTGCATGTATGTCAAATTGGTTTATACTCAACTTGGAAATAATCAGGTGTTACTTAAAAGAATAAAAAAGGAATAAAAAAAGAAATGACTGAAGACACAAAAAAAGTTATTTATACCATGATCAATGTAAACAGGCATCATGGTGACAAGCAGGTTTTAAAGGATATATCGCTTTCATATTTTTATGGGGCAAAAATCGGTGTGCTTGGTTTAAACGGATCAGGTAAGTCAAGCCTTATAAAGATACTTGCAGGAGTTGACGATGGTTTTACAGGAGAAACAATACTTTCAAAAGGATATACAACTGGCTATCTTGAACAGGAACCCCTTGTTGACTCAACCAAAACTGTAAAAGAGGTTGTTGAAGAAGGAGTTCAGGATACAGTTGACCTTTTGAATAAATATGAAGAAATCAGTGAAAAATTTGCAGAACCTATGTCTGATGATGAAATGGACAAATTACTTGAAAAGCAGGGTAAGATCCAGGAAAAACTTGATCATCTTGAAGCATGGGACCTTGATTCACAACTTAAAATGGCAATGGACGCATTAAGATGCCCTCCGTCAGATACTCCTGTAAACATACTTTCAGGTGGTGAAAAAAGACGAGTAGCTTTATGCCGGCTCTTATTACAGAAACCTGATATCCTGTTACTTGATGAACCCACAAACCATCTTGATGCTGAATCAGTTGCATGGCTTGAAATGCATTTAAATAAATATGAAGGCACAATCATTGCCATCACCCATGACAGGTACTTCCTGGATAATGTTGCAGGATGGATCTTAGAGCTTGACAGAGGTGTCGGGATTCCATTTAAAGGCAACTATTCTTCATGGCTTGAGCAAAAACAATTACAGCTTAAGCAGGAAG
>JAGLLQ010000294.1 GCA_023140455.1 Desulfobacteraceae bacterium
TCAATAATTCTCTGGGCAAGTCCTTCAACAATTGCAGTTTTTCCAACTCCTGGCTCGCCTATAAGAACAGGATTATTCTTTCGTCTTCTGGATAATACCTGGACAATCCTCCGTATTTCTTCATCGCGTCCTATTACAGGATCAAGCTTACCTGTGCGTGCAAGCTCTGTAAGATCTCGCCCGAACTTTTCCAGTGCCTGATATTTTTCTTCAGGATTTGGGTCATTTATAGTCTGATTACCCCTGATATCTTTTAAAACCGTTAAAATTTGATCAATGGAAACATTATTTTTTTTAAGAATATCTTTAACATCGCCTTTTAATGTAGCAAGAGCAAGAAAGAGATGCTCTACGCTTACATACTGATCCTTCATATTTGAAGCTTCTTTAAAGGCTTTTTCGAGAACTTTATGGGAATTTTTTGAAAGATAAATATTATCTTTACCCAGAGAGTGTCCAGTGATCTGTGCAAGTTTATCAAGTAAAGATTTTATCTCCTGTGCGATTTTATAGTGATCTGATCTAATTTTATTTAATATTGATACAACAATACCATCCTTTTCTTCAATCATGGCATTAAACAGGTGAATCGGTTCAATTGTCTGATGATTTCGTTGTGCTGCTGTGGATTGAGCGTTTTCAATAACTTCCCGGGATTTTATTGTAAGTTTTTCAAGCTTCATTCCATGTCCTTTCATGAGTTTTTATGTTATATTAGAAATAGTAATGCAAAGTCATTTTTTGTCAAGAGTAGCAGGTGTTGATGGATATTTAAGTGGATTTATTTTGTACAATTAAAATTGAACTAAAATTTGTCATGTATTCGTATATGTTGTATGTTGGAAATTATTAAGCTGAATTGTAAAAGTAATGTACTCTTGTGAATTTGTTTTGGGGGAGCGCTGAACTACAGATAGTGTCCCTCTGCAATTTTAGGATAGAAGAGCTTATGCATTTATCAAAATTATTCAATTTTAAAGTTTGTGTGTTTGTCTCTACTTTTTTATGTATCAGTATTTTTCATGTGTCTTCTGCAAAATCTCAAACCATAAAACTTGTTACAGATACATGGCCTCCGTTTTATGGTCCTGACCTTCAGGATAAAGGTTTTTTCAGTGAAATTGTCCGGTTTGCCTTTAAGGAAGTTAATTATAATTTATCAATTGATTTTTATGATTGGCAAACTGCTAAACAACTTGCAAAAACTGGTGAATTTGATGGGCTGCTCGGTGCTTACTATAAAAAAGAAAGAGAAAAATGGTTTGTTTATTCTTTGCCAGTAGTCGTTGTAAAGATAATTTTTCTTACGCGGAAAGATATGAAGGTCGTATATGATGGGAACCTTCACAACCTGCAAGGATTGAAAATCGGTGTGTCTGCCGGATATGTTTATTCCAGAGAGTTTGATAATGCATCATATCTTACAAAAATTACAGCCCCTGGACCAGAGCAATTATTATATGATCTTATATCAAAAAAGGTAGATGTAATTGTTATTTCAGAACAGGTTGCCAAAAGTTATTTGAAGAACAAGTTTAAAAACGACAGATTATTTCTAAAAGCTCTTGGCCCTTCATTGAAAATAAACAAGCTTTATATCCTGATTTCAAAAAAAAACCCATCATGTCAGGCAATTATTTCAGATTTTAATACAGGTTTGAAAATGCTTGCCAAAAACGGCCGGCTTTCTGACTTGATTCCTTAATAATAATGAGGAGGAAGACCTGATTATATGAGCATAAACAAAAAATTGATATTGCTCCTGGTTTCACTTTTTCTTTTTAGCAGCGTAATATTATTTTTTTTCTCTCTTTATTCTTTACGGAGTATTGAAGAAAAACAGATGGAAAAAGTTTATGAAGAGCGGTTAAGAATACTAATGTTTTTTATTGAAGACAGATATGATGCGCTTTTAGATACTGGCATGGCAGATATATATGAAGAAGTTTATAAGAAAGATTTGGTAAGGGATTTAAAGCAGATATATTATAATAATGTAAGGCAGACATATCCGTTTATTCTTGATCCAGATGCCAATGATATCATGCATCCAACTATTTTAGTTGAAAATGCAGACAAGAATGAGAATGAAATGATTATTGTTAATCGTATCATAAATACTAAGAATGGCAGTTTTGAATATATCTGGCATGGAAATCACAAATGGTGTATTTTCAGAGAATTTAAACCATGGAACTGGTATGTGGTGTTTACTGTTGATGACAGTGTCCGGTATGATGTTGTATATCAATACTTATATAAGTATTCAGGCGTTCTCCTCCTCGTATCCGGACTGATAGTTCTGATAACTGTATTCATTTTGAGAAAAAATTTGTTAGATCCATTGTTACTGTTAAAGGAAAAATGTAAGAACGTGCTTGATAAGGATGCTTCATCAGATTTTTTGGTATTGTCAAGGAAAAAAGATGAAATCGGTCAACTTGCTTCTTCTTTTATTGAGATGGAATCTCAGCTAAAAGAGAGCA
>JAGLLQ010000295.1 GCA_023140455.1 Desulfobacteraceae bacterium
GATATTCTTGATTTTTCTAAAATCGAAGCAGGAAAGCTTGAACTTGAGTCAATTGACATCGATCTAAGAAAAATGCTGCATGATATAGGGCAGCTCATGGCCACGAAAGCACAGGAAAAAAATATTGAATTTATCTGCACAATCGAGCATGATGTTCCAAATTTTTACATAGGAGACCCCGGACGCCTCCGCCAGATACTGATCAATCTTTCAGGAAACGGTATAAAATTCGTTGAAAAAGGCGAAGTCATGATTAAAGTATCTCTTGACCAAGAGACAAACTCCCATGCTTTATTAAGATTTGAAGTTATTGACACTGGAATTGGAATCTCAAAAACCCAGCAAAATAAGCTCTTTAAATCATTTTCCCAGGCTGACGCGTCTACAACACGTAAATATGGTGGAACAGGACTAGGGTTAACAATTTCAAAACAATTATCCAAATTAATGGATGGGGAAATAGGAGTTGAAAGTAAACAGAACAAAGGATCTACTTTCTGGTTCACTGCAAAATTGAAAAAATCACCTCGTAATAAAAACCAAAACAAACAAATCTTAAAAATAATTAAACAACTTAAATTCCTTGTAGTTGAACAAAACAGATCCAGCAGGGTTGCACTGACTAAAATTCTTGAATCATGGCAATGCAAATGTAAAGGCGTTGCAACTGGAGCTGAAGCCATGAAAATACTTTTACAAGCTTATAAAGACAAGGCGCCCTTTGATACAGTATTCATTGATATTAAAGCAGATAAAACCGGCAGCAATGATTCTCTATCAAAGCAAATTAAAACAGCTTCTCAGATTAAAAATACTCATTTAGTGCTTTTAAATTATGCAATTGAAAGACTCAAGCTGTCATTACTCGTAAAAAAAGGATTTGATACTCAAATTTCAAAACCTGTCTATGATCTCAATATCCTTGATTGTTTAAAACAAAAATACGTAAAAACTAATAAAACAACGAATATTGAAACAAGATTTGGCATCGAAGAAAAAGATACAACAAATTTGATAGCCAATATAGCATTAAAAATTCTTCTGGCTGAAGACAACAAAATGAATCAAAAAGTTGCGGTAAATATGCTTAAAAAAATTGGTCACTCTTACCATGTTGCCGAAAATGGGAAAGAAGCAGTTGAAGAGTTCCAGAAAAACCGATACGATCTGATTCTAATGGATGGGCAGATGCCAGTGATGGATGGCTTTGAAGCAACAAAAAAAATCAGAGAAATTGAAAAGCAATCAAAAAATTCTAAGCATATTCCTATCATTGCACTGACTGCCAATGCAATGAAGGGAGATAGAGAAAGATTCCTTGAAGCAGGCATGGATGATTATCTTACCAAGCCGGTTAAACGCGAATCGCTTGCTAAAACAATTGCAGTGGCCATCAAACCTGACAGTAAAAAAGAGATTGAGCAAAATGAGATAATAGATCTTAATGAGCTTATTCAAATAGTAAATGGGAATAAGCAGCTTATCAAAGAATGTTTTGATGATTTTATCAGGCGTCATTCAAATGAAATTGTACAAATTAATGATTTCATTGCAACTAAAAATTATCCAAAAGTTCTTAACTATCTTGTAAATTTTAGAGACTGGGTTAAAAATCTTGCATCCAAGCCTATTATGGATGCAGCCTTTTGCCTTGAAAGGGCAATAAAAGCAGATAGTCAAAAAGAAATTCAAACTGAGTTCAACAATCTGAAAAATAGATGTGAAAGACTTCAGGATTTTATCATTAAATATTCAGTTAAAAATCTTTTTATGAAATTTTTAGTTGTGGATGATGAATTTGAAAGCCGGAAAAAAACAGATGAAATACTATCTAAATATGGTGAGTGTGAAATGGCATTAAATGGTTTAGAAGCACTCAATGCTGTATACAGAGCATATAAATCCAATACTCCATATAGCCTTATTTTTTTAGATATTAATATACCGGGACTAAATGGAATTGAAGTTGCAGAAAAAATCAGACTCTGGGAACAATTAAAAAATTTAGATTCAAAAAACCGGATAAAAATAATTATGCTCTCTTCCGATGACTCTTCACAAACAATTGCACCACCTTCCGGAAAAGAGTATGATTCTCATATTGTTAAACCTGTCAGTAAAGTTAAAATTGCAAAAGCATTCAGTGAAATTGGGTATAGTTAACTTTAAAATTAATATCTAATATTGATTTTTCTTCAAAAAATGCACATAATGTGTTCTTTTTAAAAATTGATAATTAGAGAGAAATATATATGAAAAAAATCGGGCTTGTAATTAAAAATGATACTGAGGCTCAAAAAAGGGCTGAAGAAATAAAAACGCGACTTGGTGAACAATGTGTTGTTATTGATGTTAACGGGCCGAATAAGTCAAAAATTCCAGGTGACCTTTTCAGCATTGTTGTGCTTGGCGGTGACGGGACATTCTTAAGTGTTGCACGCTTTATTGGTAATAAAGACATACCATTAATGGGAATTAAATTTGGCGAAGTTGGTTTTCTTGCAGAAACACTTGAAGACAAACTATTTCATGCATTAGATGCTCTTTTAAATGGAGAATTCACCATTGGAACAAGAGAGCGCCTGACAGTAACAGTAAAAAGAGATGACAAAATTAAAACTTCGGTTGATGTGTTAAATGATGCTGTGATTAATAAATCAGCTCTGTCAAGGCTTGCTTCCTGTGCTGTATATATTGACTCAAAATACATAACGACTTACAGAGCTGACGGGTTAATAGTTGCTACGCCAACCGGCTCAACTGCATATTCCCTTGCTGCTGGCGGTCCTGTAATTCATCCTGACGTACCGGGGATTATACTTACGCCTATCTGTCCATTTACTTTAACAAACCGTCCACTGATTATTCCTGATTCAGCATCTGTTGAGATAAGACTTGAAGGAAATCCATCAGATATTCTCCTGACCTTTGACGGCCAGGAGGGTGTAAAAATAGATTCCATGGATAGAATCTATTTAAAAAAGAGTGAAAATCCAATAAAAATGATATCTCTCAATGACCAGAACTACTTTAATGTATTAAAAGCCCGCCTCATGTGGAGCGGCGGCAAAGGATAATAAGCCTGTTTAATAATTTTTATCAGCATATTCAACCCATCCACCTGCAAAAACAAGTTCCTGATCAAATTTTGATATTTCAAATCCTATTTTTTCATTTTTTACTTCAGCTTCAATGGAAATAATACAATTTGCAATATCAATTTCAATATTAGCTCCCTTGGAAGCATAATTATCAAAAAGATAATCAATAGTTTTTTCAGGCAGTTCTATTGCAGCCATGCCGCAGTTAAACATATTCTGCTGAAATATTCTGGCAAAGCTCTGTCCAATTACAACATTATACCCGTTTACCTCCAATGCCCATGGAGCATGTTCTCTTGATGAACCACAACCAAAGTTTTCTC
>JAGLLQ010000296.1 GCA_023140455.1 Desulfobacteraceae bacterium
TTCTTAAAAGATCAATATGATAGGGATTCCAAGGAAGCTGAACCAGTGATGGATGTGCAATAACCCTGCCTTGTTTGTTTTCAAATATATAAGCAAATCCCTGCTTACCAATTTTAATTCCTTTTAAGAACTTTGAAAATGAAGAGATATCAATATCAATTCCGCAGACTGCTTTGACTGATCCTGTATCATCGTAAATCGGCACTGATACTGTCATCCCTGGTTTCTGGGTTGATGCAAATAAATAGACATCTGTCCAGTAGACACCTTTTGCATGTATAGCACCCCGATACCAGGGTCGAACCCTGGGATCAAAAACTTTATGGACTTCGGGGATCTGGGCTGGGGTCATTAAGAACCTACCAGTCTCATCTCCAAAATTGATGTTAACAAATTCAGGATGATCTTTTTGAAACAGATGAAAATATTTAAGAATCTGCTTATCATTTGAATGATCAATTAGTTGATTTTCAAAAAAAGATTTAATCAATTTTGCATTATAAGTGTGCTGAGATAAAAAAGATTCCACCCGTTTTGAGATCATGACTGCTGTACCAAGAGCAGATTGCTGCATCTGCTGTTCAGCAACCCTTCTTGCCTGCAGATAACAAAAATACCCGGTTCCCGGAATTACAATGACAATAATAAGAGTCAATGCTAAAAAAATCCTGACCTGAAAAGAATGGAAAAAAAAATTTAATTTCTCTTTTAACCACATTTACGGACTATACTCCCTTGCTCTTTTTTTTATCTCTTTGGCTAAATATGGGTTAGCAATGTTAATGGCTAAATGTTCTTCAACATACGGCAGTACTTCTTGAGCATATCTTCCATCCCTGAGCATCAATTTGATAGCAATCCCAGTGGGAATAGTATGCCTGTATTTATTCCACAGGATATCAAAGGCTTTGCTAACTTCGATTTTGCCATTATCATGCCGAATAATTTCTAAAAGTGCTATTCCTGCCCATTGTTTTTCTGCTTTATCTTTTGCGGGTTGCACTCCTTTAATGGTTAACGGATAAACCAGGCTGACCCAGGGTACAGGAGAAGATATCCCAATCTTAATATCAGGATAGGTGTTTACAATATGCCAGAAGTATTGGGTTCCAACTTCTTTTTCCCGTAAAAGATCACAATGAATCCATCCAAGATACCAGTATGCTTTTACAAGAAGCTGAGGATGTTCTTTATAGCTGTTGATCACATCATGATAGGCTTTAATTGCATTATAATAATCCTCTCTTTCTGCAAACCTGTAATCATAGCCAAAATTCATATATGCCAGATAAAGAGCGGCATTCCCGCATTCAGTCTCAGCTTCAGGAAATAGATAAGATATGATCTCAAAAGCTGCTTTTTTTTCTTCTGAGTCTGGAAATCCTGATTTAGCATAATTCAGCTGCCCCTGTGCAGTGGGGAATTGTGGAATTTTAAATCCTTGAAAAGATATTGTCTCAAGCTCGGATCCGGAAAATGAAAGAGATGTTGATTCATCGCTGCAACTGTTTAACAGCAAAGTTATCAGGAAAAATAAAAGCATGCTTAGTATGGCAAATTTTTTTTTCATTCAATCCAAATCTAATAATTTTTTAAAAAAATGCTAATGTGTACAAAAATATCATAAAGTTTATTATAGTTACAAGAGCTTGTTGCAAGAACATTGCCAAGCAAGATAAGGTTACCATTGAGAAATTATTTTTGCATAAATAAATGTGGCATAAAGATTGCTGTATATTTAAAACGTTATGAACAGCATGCTTGTATGCTTTAAAGGAGAATCCCATGGATTACGAATGTATTATTTATGAAAAAAAAGAGAAGATCGGTCTGATTAAATTGAACAGGCCTAAAGTCCTTAATGCAATGAATCGGCAGCTCTGGCTCGAGATGCTCGATGCCCTTGAGGTTGCAAAACAGGACAATGACATTAAAGCACTGATTATCACAGGAGAGAGCAGAGCGTTCTCAACAGGTGCAGACCTTAAGGATTCAAAAGGTAGAAGTATTGAAGATTACAGAATATACCTTGAAGCTTTACAGGAGGCATCAAGGAAAATCATACGGTTTGAAAAACCTACTATTGCAGCTATAAACGGTTATGCATTAGGGTCCGGGTATGAACTTGCCCTGGCTTGTGATATACGGATTGCAGCAAATGAAGCCCTTATCGGCTCCCCTGAAGCAAAGGTAACATCATCTGTCACAGGCGGTGCTTTCCGCCTTGTACAGGACCTGGTTGGCCCGGGCAAAGCAAGGGAACTTCTTTTTACTGCTGAATATATTGATGGAGAAGAAGCGCAAAAAATAGGCCTGGTTAATAAAGTTGTTCCGCTGAATAAGTTAATGGACGAAGCCATGAGCATGGCTGAAAAAATTGTTGCCAACTCATCTTTTTCCTTAAAACTCATTAAGAAAGGCTTTCTCATGGCCCAGGGTGAATCTAGCCTTGAGGCACTGATGGATTATGAGATTGAAGCTTGCCTGGCCTGTGTTTCAA
>JAGLLQ010000297.1 GCA_023140455.1 Desulfobacteraceae bacterium
CTGCAATTACAAAAGATGGCATTTAAATACCTCCTTAAATTAAGTTAACAAAATATTGCACAAATCCATTGTGCTACTCTAATTTTTTCTAACTATTAGCTAAATTGAATAAGCTCTATCCAATTTAAATATCCTAAATTTTTTGTGTTAATTAATGCTGAAAATTATAAAATTTACTATCGTATATTTAAATCCCAGTATTTCATAAACATTCCAGAAATATCACTGAGGTGATATTCTTGTCAAGTAATTTCAATAAAAGGTTTGTAATATATCTTAACTATTTATTGAATCAAATTCATTTACAATATGTGTAGATTGACTAAACTTTTTAACAATATATAGTGACTGAAAATTTATACTTATGTTTAACAAATTTTTAAAAGAATCTGGATTTTAATTTAAATAATTGATAAATTCAAGTTTCAGTTTTTTATTTAAATAAAATTATTAATTAAAGGCATAAAATAAATGAATGATGATATGATTCCGATTTTACCCGAAGAGAGATTAACCTTTGAATGCTCGTCGGCAAGTCCTTGTTTTAATGAATGTTGCAGGGATCTTAATCAGTTTTTAACTCCCTATGATATTATACGATTAACAAATAATCTAAAATTAAAATCCAGTGAGTTTTTAAGAAAATTCACTTCAATGCACAAAGGTCCGGGAACAGGGCTTCCAGTTATAACTTTTAAACCTGATCCGGATTCTGGTCACGCCTGTCCATTTGTTACAAAACAAGGATGTTCTGTATATGCAGACAGGCCAGCTTCCTGTAGGATGTATCCTTTGGCGCGGGCTATTACAAGATCAAGGGATACAGGCGAGATAACCGAATACTTTGCAATAATCGAAGAACCGCATTGTAAAGGATTTGAAGCACAAAAAGATCAGACTGTAAAGCAATGGATTGATACCCAGGATGTTAAAATTTATAATGAAATGAATGATAAGCTTATGGAGATTATCAGCCTGAAAAATATGACCAGGCCAGGTAATCTTGTAGGCGCAGAGGAGGATAATTTTTATCTTGCATGTTATGACATAGATAGTTTCAGAGATAAAATTTTCAATAATGATTTGCTTTCAGGTTTGAGTATTCCCGATTTTGTCCTAGATAAAATCAAAGAAGATGACATTGCACTACTTGATCTTGGATTTGAATGGGTAAGATATTTTCTTTTTGGTAAGGATATGAAATTTGATCAATAGGCTTCAAGTTTATGCTAAAGGAATTGTTCATGGGACAATATGATGAAATTGCACTTGTGCTAGGTGCTGTCAAAGGAATTGGAAAAGGAATCGGACTTGCTCTTGCAAAAGAGGGAATAAAACTTGTTTTAACGAGGCATGACTGGGAAGAGACTTTTAAAGTTATGGAAAAGGATTTTAATAATTCCAAAGCCGAGCATATGATTGTAACAACAGACTTAAGAGATATTAATAGCATTAAAGAGCTGATTCAAAAAATTGATGATCGTTATGGCAGATTGGATATTCTTGTCAATAATATTGAGCGTGGAGGCTGGCCTTCAGTGCATGGTGAATACACAAAAGAGCAATGGGACCTTGAAATAGATACTACATTAACTGCAAAAAGATGGGTGTTTAATGAAGCTTTTCCTCTTTTAAAAAAGAGTAAAAAGGCTTGCGTGATTAATTTTTCCTCAATAGCAGCTATTGTTGGAAGATCAGGTCCCGCAGCAGCGCTATTTAATGATGGATATTCTGCCGCTGTAAAAGGTGTATCTTCTTTGACTGAGACCTGGGCACGTATGGGGGCACCAAATGTAAGAGTCAATGAAATTATGCTTGGTGTATTTGAAACAAGGCATGCCCAGGGGACAATAGGGTGGGATGAGGTGTTAACTGAAAAAGAAAAAACTGACATAATAAATCATACACTTATTCCCAGAACCGGAAAAATTGAAGATGTTGTTAAGGCATGTATGTTTATTATAAAAGATGCGCCTTATATGACAGGCAGTGTGTTAAGGCTGGACGGAGGTTATGTTTTGGGTGGTGAAAATGTCCCCGTGATGCCTGTAGGTGTTGTATAAAGGCGTTGTATAATGGTATTGTGCAAAAGTGCTGTGTGAGTTAATTAGAAAGATAAAACAATTAAAACAATAAGATGGAGGGTAATATGAAAAACGTTGCAATAGTTGGATGCGGAACATATATGGATCAAGGTTATGGTTGCCCTGGAGAATGGAGATGCCTTAAAGCAGCAGCTCTTGGAGAGGGGAAATTTGAAGAACCAAGTTCTGTTATTTCTTTTATTAAATGTGAATGTCCGGGAAGAACAGTTGTCCCTGCAATTGGCATGGCAGCAAAGCTTTCAGAAATAAAACCTGATCTTATTTTTCTGTCTTCATGTTTTGCAAATGCGAAACCTGCGTGCCCATATACAAGCCCTGAAGATATGGCTGCAATTATTCAAGATAAGACAGGTATTGAGGTAGTTTTGGGTACTCATGATTATCACTGATAATTGTTGAGATCATTGCAGAGCATTTTCTTTTGTTTGATTGCTGCGTCAGATAAAATAAGGCACTCTGTAATGATCTGTTTTTTTTGAAAAACATATAAAGCCTATAAATTATAAAAGAGGGATATATGCAGGAAATATATACAAATGCCAGAAACCTCATGAAGGGTTTTTGCAAAGTTTGCAAAGAATGTGATGGGAAAGCATGTGCTGGTGAAGTGCCCGGTATGGGCGGACTCGGCACAGGTTCATCGTTTAAGGCAAATGTACTGGCTCTTGCAGAATTTAAGTTTAACATGAGCCTTATTCATGATGTAGTTAATCCTGATACAAAAGTTAAATTGCTTGGGCAAGACTTTGATATGCCTGTCATGGCAGCGCCCATTGGCGGGGTTTCTTTTAACATGGGTGGCATGATCAGTGAAGATGCGTATATAGATTCAGTAATTCATGGGTGTGCCGAAAAAGGTATTATGGGTTGTATCGGCGATGGAGTCCCTGATTTTATCCATGAGACCGGGCTTAAGGCAATTTCTGATGCCAAGGGCAAAGGTATCCCTTTTATTAAACCATGGGAAGATAAGGAGCTTTATCAAAAGCTTGAAAAAGTTGAAAAATCAGGGACTAAATTTGTTGGAATTGATATTGATGCAGCAGGGCTTATTACATTGAGGAAAATGGGTCGTCCTGTCTCACCGAGAAATGCAGATCAACTTTCCAAAATAATTAAGAGTTTCCCCATGAAATTTATACTGAAAGGCATAATGACAAAAAAAGATGCCATGCTTGCTGTAGATGCAGGGGCCGAGGCTGTTGTTGTCTCAAATCATGGAGGAAGAGTTCTTGACTCCACTCCTGGGACATCCCGGGTATTAGCCGAAATTGCAGATCATGTTAAAGGTAAAATAACTATTCTTGTTGACGGTGGAATCAGGAGCGGTGGCGATGTCTTAAAACTTCTTGCTTTAGGTGCGAATGGGGTAATGATAGGTCGTCCATTTTCTATTGCTGCTGTTGGCGGATTGCAAGGTGGTGTTGAAAAATATATTGATAAAATCAAACAGGAACTTGAACAGAGTATGGTTATGACTGGCACATCGTCATTATCAAAGGTTGAAAAATCAATTCTTTTTAAGGCTTAATATGTTTGAAATCAGGGATGAATACAAATTAATATTTTCAAATATTAAAAATCAGTTTTCTTTATATCTGAAAGAAAACAATCAGCTCAAATCCCTTGTTATTGGGCTTTCAGGGGGTATTGACAGTGCTCTTACATGTATACTTGCAAATGAAATAATAAAAGATATCCCAAATATTACTCTTATGGGCAGAAGCCTGCCAATAGAAACAAATAAAAATGAGGAAATATCAAGGGCAGAAGAAATCGGAAAATTTTTTTGTGATGATTTTGCAACTATTGACTTGAGCCTTGCTTATAAAAATTTTTATAAAGAAATAGTTTCCGGGAAAAGAATTCAAGATCAATCAGTCCAGGAAAAGATAAGAAAAGGAAATATTAAAGCCCGTATAAGAATGATATATCTTTTTGACCTTGCCCATTTTCAAAATGGTATGGTTCTTTCTACTGATAATTTAACAGAACTAATGCTGGGATTCTGGACACTTCATGGGGATGTGGGGAACTTTGGACTTCTCCAGTACCTATGGAAGACAGAAGTGTATGGACTTGCAAAATACTTTGAAGCTGAATTTATCAAAAGAAATGAAAAAGATAGGGCTGATGCATTAAGAAGAAGTATTGATGCAATGCCCACAGATGGCTTGGGAATTACTACAAGTGATTTTGACCAAATTAAGGTCCCGGATTATGAAACAGCAGATAAAATTCTCCTGGGGTATCTTAATGGCGATCGAACCGATGAAGCACACCCTGTTATAGAACGATACAAGTCTACACAATTCAAACGCCTTGATCCTTTAAACATTAAGCGGGAAGATATTTTTAAATCATAAAAGAGTATATTGGTTTATTTACTGACAGCTTTTCCAAGAATTTTTATTCCCTGTTCCATTTCGTGGTTATATAAAGAGCCGCAACCAAGCCTTATATAATTTTTAAACTGCCCGGAACTGGAACAGACTTCCCCCGGTATTATTGATATATTTTTTCCCCTTGCTGTTTTATAAAGTTCAACACCATTGACTCGGTCTTCTAACTGAATCCATAGCAGAGATCCTCCCTTTGGTACAGAGACACGTGTTCCTTTTGGAAAATACCGCTGGACTGCCTGGGCTATCATAAGAGATTGCTTTTTAAGCTTACCTCTTAGGCTACGCATAAACCTGTCATAGGCGCCACTTTTAAGAAATTCTGCAATAATATGTTGGTTTAAGCTGGGAGAGGATATGGATATCCCTGATTTAATGGATAGAATTTTATCCCTGAATTTTTTAGGAGTAACTAACCAGCCTGTTCTTAATCCAGGGGCTATTGTTTTTGAAAAAGATGAGCAGGAAATGACATTGTTGTGAGTATCATATTTTTTTAAAGAAGATGGTCTGACTCCATCATAATAGAGTTCACTTAAAAGGTTATCTTCAATGATTGGCACATTATATTCCGTTGCAATGTCTACAAGTTTTTGTTTGTTTGCACCTGGCATTAATGCACCTGTTGGGTTTTGAAAATTAGACATTATAAGGCAAGCTTTAACCTTTTTAAGATCAAGCACCTTTTTGAATTCGTCTATATCAATGCCTGTTAATGGGTTAACCGGAACTTCAACAACATTTAAACTGAGTTCTTTTAAAAGTTGCAAGAAACCAAAATGTGCGGGAGATTCGATCAATACAGTATCTCCTGCTTTTGTAAAAACCAGCAGGGAAATAGTTATTGCTTCCATGCATCCATTGGTTATCACAATATTATTTGGTTCTAGGCTCTCCATGCTTCCCATAAAAAGCAGCGCAAGCTGCCTTTTTAGTTCAGGATCACCGTCAATCAAGGGGTAGGTGATTAGTGATTTCATTTTTTCTGCATTAATATTTTTTATAATTCTGGTTAAATGTTTTACCGGAAGCAGTTCATGGGATGTTGCAGAAGATCCTAAATGAAGCATGTTGGGGTCATTTAAATCTTTTAATGTCGAAATAACAATGGAAGAGAAATTTATTTCTCTGATTACGGGTTCGGCCTTTATCATTTCAGGTAATTTCATTTTAGGCTTTGTATAAACAAAATATCCTGATTTGGGTCTCGCCTCTATAAGCCCCATGCTCTCAAGCTCTACATAAGCCTTATATACAGTGCTGATACTCAGGTTTGTTCTTTTATGAAGGGATCTAATGGAAGGTAGTT
>JAGLLQ010000298.1 GCA_023140455.1 Desulfobacteraceae bacterium
GCAACTATAGCACTTTTCTGATAAAGTTTTTTATGGGTAAATGACCGCGAAATATCTTCAGGATCAATAGTTTTACCCTGCTCATCTCCTACCATTTTAACATATCCGCCCAGCGGTATCACAGATATGCAGTATGTAGTCTCTCCGATTTTTCGTTTAAATA
The DNA here is from genome assembly GCA_023140455.1 of Desulfobacteraceae bacterium. The sequence continues at coordinate 164 of JAGLLQ010000298.1, forward strand.
TTTTAGGACCAAATCCTATGGAGAATGTTTCAACTCCAACTTTACACCATTTTGCAACTAAAAAATGCCCAAGCTCATGAAAAAATACAAGAATGGCTATAAGAATTAAAAATGCTAACCAGGGATTCATAAAACCTCGCTGTTAAATAAGAGACAGGGCAGTTTCTCTTGCCCATCTATCTGAGTCAATAATACCTGAAAGATCAGGTTTGTCAATATTGTTATGTTTTTCAAGACACTTTGAAATAATACTGAAAATAGCCGGGAAGTTAATTTTCTTACTGAGAAAAGCTTCAACTGCCACTTCATTAGCAGCATTCATCACAGCCGGCAATGTGCCTCCTTGTTTACATACTTCAAAGGCAAAATTCAGCGAAGGAAATTTTTCAGTATCAGGCTTCTCAAATTCAAGGTTTTTTAAAGTTGTAAAATCAGGAAACTTAACTTTAATATCCAATCGCTCAGGAAAAGACATGGCATAGGAAATCGCGCCTTTCATATCCGGGATGCCCATCTGTGCTATCACACTTCCATCTTTAAAACCAACCATTGAATGAACAATGCTTTGCGGGTGAATCAAAACCTCTATATCTTCATGGGAAACATTAAAAAGATGGACTGCCTCAATTATTTCAAGCCCTTTATTCATCAGAGTTGCAGAATCTATGGATATTTTACTTCCCATACTCCAGTTAGGATGATTTAAAGCATCCTCAGGAGTAATTGATTCAAACTCTGATAATTTTTTTTGTCTGAACGGTCCGCCCGAAGCCGTTAGAAAAATTTTTTTAAAATCTTTTTTCTTGTTGCCCTGCAAACATTGAAAAATTGCACTATGCTCACTATCAACAGGATAAATCGGAACATTGTTCTCTCTTGCTTTTGCCATTACAATATCCCCTGCCATAACAAGAGTTTCTTTATTGGCAAGAGCTATTATTTTTCTTGAATCTATGGCGGCAAGAGCAGGACGCAAGCCTGCAGCTCCTACCATTGCAAGGAAAACAATATCTGCTTTCTCATTTGAGGCTGCAGCAATATATCCTTGTTCACCAATAAGAATTTCAGGGCTTTTCTCTCCTTTTAAAAGGGTTTTTAACTGAGAAGCCCCTTGTTCTGTCATAACCACAACTGTTTTTGGATCAAATTGTTTTATCTGTTCAGAAAGAAGAAAAATATTATAGGCGGCAGTAAGAACCTCAACATCAAATCTGTCAGGATGCAAACTTACAATTTTAAGGGTGCTTTGACCAATGGAGCCTGTAGAACCAAGGATTGCAAGCTTTTTCATAAAATAAAAATCCGCAGTACATATAAAACAGGTATAGAAAAAAGAAGTCCGTCTATTCTATCAAGCATTCCCCCATGACCGGGCAGAATTACTCCGGAGTCTTTCACTCCTGCAGTTCTTTTAAGGGCAGAGGCAAATAAATCTCCGACCTGGCCTGCGACAGCTATTAATACTGAACAAGGGATTGCCAGCAATGCTTTTTCTAAATTGTGGAAAAAAAGATAACAAAATAAAAACCCTATAAAAGCTGCACCCAATACACCACCAACAGTTCCCATATAGGTTTTCTTAGGGCTTATGTTTGGTGCAAGATGCCGTTTCCCAAAATTAGAACCAGCATAATAAGATCCTGTGTCATTTGCAAATGTAATAAACAAAAGCCACAATACCCACAAATGTCCATTTTCAACATTATAAATCAAAACAAGTAAAGAAAGTAAAAAAGGAATATAAACAATACCAAAGATCTGTTTTGATATTGAGTCAAAGATATAATCATCCTTTGAAAAATCCAGTAATACAATAAATCCTATAAAAAATATATTAATTCCAAGGCAGACTAATACTCCGGACATTGATCCATACCAGGCACCAATGATCATGCCTATGCCAACCAGGTAAGAAGTAATTTTTAATTTTTTAGATATAACACCGGAACATATCAGAGTTATTATCTCTAAATATTCATAAAGTGCAATGGCTGATACTATGGAAACTAGAATACTTATAAGTAATGTATTTTGTTGAAGAATAAGGAAAATAATACCCGGCAGAACAACTATTGCTGTAATTAATCGTTTTAAGAGCATAAAACCTTCCCGAATCTACGGTCCCTTTCTTGATAATCCCTGAGGATATTAATAAATTCATCTCTTGTAAAATCCGGCCATAGTGTTTTGGTAATAAAAAGTTCTGAATAAGCAATCTGCCATAACAAAAAATTGCTCACCCGCATTTCGCCACTTGTCCGAATCAATAAGTCAGGATCAGGCATATCAGCAGTGTAAAGGTGTTTGGAAATAGTCTCCCCATCAATCTCTTCCGGTGACAACTTCCCCTGCTGGGCTTTAAAAGCTATCTTCCTGACTGCCTGTGTTATTTCTTCTCTTGCACCATAACTTAGTGCAAGATTCAAAATCATTTTATTGTTGTCTTGAGTTCTCTCGATAGCCAGATCAAGTTCTTTTTGGACATCTTCAGGCAATCGTTCTTTTTGTCCGATAACATTGAATTTGATATTTTTATTTTGAAGTTCATCTTTTTCAGATTGGATAAATTTCTTTAGAAGCTTCATTAAAGCATTAATCTCTTTTTGAGGGCGTGACCAGTTTTCAGTTGAAAACGCATAGAGTGTTAAAATCTTTATCCCAAGCTCACGGCATGTTGTAATAGCAGTCCGGACAGTTTCTGCTCCTTTTTCATGTCCCCGGACACGATTCATGAGTTTCTTTTTTGCCCATCTACCATTACCATCCATAATAATTGCTACATGATATGGTAATTTTGTAGAATCTATATCGAATTTTGTAAACAGATCAGACTTCAAGTATCTCTTTTTCCTTTTCAGAAAAAATCTTGTCCAATTGTTTAATGTTCTCGTCAGTTAAGTCCTGAACAGCTTTCTGACCTTTAAAGTTATCATCTTCAGAAATATCACCCTCTTTTTGAAGATCCTTAAGATTATCATTAGAATCTCTTCTGATATTTCTTATGGCAACTTTAAAATCTTCACAGGTCTTACCTGCACTTTTTACTATCTCTTTTCTTAGCTCTTCTGTAAGGGGTGGAATAGAAATTCTTATAAGTTTGCCATCATTTGAAGGTGTCAGGCCAAGATTTGCCTTTAATATGGCTCTTTCGACATCATTAATAACACTTACATCCCATGGCTTAATAGTAAGAAGGCGGCTCTCAGGCACGGAAACAGATGCCATTTGATCAAGAGGAGTTTCAGCACCATAATAATCAACTTTAACTCCATCAAGCAAAGTAGTAGATGCTCTTCCGGTACGAACTTTTGTCATATCTTTTTCAAAAGCTTGTAAAGATTTGATCATTCTCTCTTTTGTTTCCTGTATCACTTCATTCAGCATAACAATTATACCTCCTCAAATATACCTCCTCAAAAAAATTAATCAGAAGTTTTATTCATTATAAACCAGTGTGCCTATCTCCTCTCCGAGAACACGTTTCATGATATTACCAGGCTTATGAAGATTGACCACATGAAGTGGGAGTGACTGTTCCATAGCAAGAGAAATAGCAGTCATATCCATAACGTGAAGCTTTTGTTGAATCACTTCCATATATGAAATTTTGTCATACATGACTGCATCATCATGTTCCTTAGGATCTTTATCATATACACCATCAACTTGTGTTGCTTTAATCAAAACTTCACTTTGAACCTCATTTGCTCTTAAAACAGCAGCAGTATCTGTAGTAAAATAAGGATTTCCTGTTCCAGCAGCAAAGATTACAACCCGGTTTTTTTCAAGATGCCTCATTGCCTTTCTTCTGATAAATGGTTCGGCAATCTCATTCATTGCTATTGCAGTCTGAACTCTTGTGGGAACATCAATTTGTTCTAAAGCATCACATAAAGCAAGGCTGTTTACTATAGTAGCAAGCATCCCCATATTATCTGCTGAAGCCCTGTCCATGCCAGCAGCACTTCCTGCTACACCACGGAATATATTTCCACCACCCACAATTATACTGACCTGAACACCAAGTTTGTATACTTTTTTTATCTCATGGGCAACATAAGATATCATTTCAGGAGTGATACCAAAGCCCTGATTACCCATCAGGGCTTCACCACTTAATTTAATAGTTATTCTGTCAAATTCGGTTGTTTTTTTCTCCAAGGATTTATTATTCTCCTATTTGAAAACGCGTGAACCTTCTAATTTGGATATTCTCTCCGATTACAGCAATTGATTCATTTAATAAATCAGTTATAGTTTTCTTAGGGTCTTTTATATATTGCTGACTCATAAGACAAACATCTTTATAATATTTTTGAACCCTACCATCTACTATCTTATCAATAATATTTTCAGGCTTTCCTTCTTTCAGAGCAAGAGCCTTATAGACTTCTCTTTCTTTCTCAATAAGATCACCTGGAATATCTTCTTCTTTTAGTCCTATAGGATTGCTTGCTGCAATATGCATTGCAACATTTTTTGCAAACTCGAGAAAACCGTCAGTTTTTGCAACAAAATCTGATTCACAATTGATTTCAAGAAGCACACCAAGTTTTGATCCAGCATGAATATATGAATAGATGACACCTTCTGAAGTTGTTCTTCCAGATCGTTTAGCAGCTTTAGCCAGACCCTTTTTTCTTAAAAGCTCTATTGCTTTTTCCACATCACCATCTGTTTCTACAAGAGTATTCTTGCAATCCATCATTCCTGAACCAGTACGTTCACGAAGTTCTTTTACCATTAATGCATTAATTTTAACCATTTTCTGCCTCCTTATTCTTTCTCAACTTCAGTCTCTTTTTTGACTGGTGCAGTTTTTCTTTTAATTTTTTCTATAACAGGTCCTCCAGAATCATCAGAAATGATTTCTCGTTCAATCTTGCCTTTAGGAATTTCTTTTACTTTTTCCTCTTCTTTGTCAGCGTTTGCCTGTTGCTTTTCCTGATATTGTTCTTTACCTTCAATAAATGCATCTGCAATTTTTGAAGTAAAAAG
>JAGLLQ010000299.1 GCA_023140455.1 Desulfobacteraceae bacterium
AGGCTTGATATTAAACCTCCATCTGCTGTTTTTTTAACTCAATATAATGCAAGAATCAAAATAAGTTCTTTTACAGGATTTGGTCTTTATTCATTATTATTGATTTTGATTAAAAAACTTAAAAAAGAATCAAACATTGTTATGACTTCTGTATTAAAGAAGGCTTATTTAAGATTTAAAAAAGAAGCTTTAAGATCAATAAAATTACAGATTGAAGAATATAAACAAAAAGTCAAGGTAGAGTATTTTGATTTTTTGATTAAAGCTTTATCCCAAGAAATAAAAGAAATAATAATTGATCAGTTCCAGATTTATTCTGTTGAAATTAACAAAATTGAATCAATAATTAACAAAGAAAAATCAGAAAAAGATAAGCAAAAAGAGTCTTTGTTATTGATAACTAAAGATATTGAAGAAGTTTTACAAAAGCCTTAATCCTTTGCAATTATCATTGTTTTTAGATCATCTTTTGAAGATCATTGGGTCTAAAATCAAGATATGAAAATATTTTGATTTCCAGTATATAAGTGTTTTTTTCCATAGAATCAAAATGTTTAATAAATTCTTTGTTTGTAACATATTTTTTGTATATATAATCGAGGCGTTCATTAAGTGGTACAACACTATCATGCAGAACTCTTTTGTCTGAATAGTTAATTATCTCAGCCTCAGTCACAGGCGGGTTAGTATTATAATTATCTAAAAAAACATGTTGTCTAACAATATCGCCGGTTTCAGGGAATCCAAGTTCCGCAAGAAGTCTCGCCCCGGTTTCAGAATGTTTTTCTCCTGTGGTAAAACTCTGTGTTTTTGTAATGTCGTGCAATAACCCTGCAGATTTTGCTAACTTAATATTAAGTTCAGGAAAGGTTTTAATAAGATTAGAGCATAAGAGACTCGCTACAGAACGCACCATCATTGAATGTTTTATTATGTGATCCATCATTTTATTATCATTTATAATAATAAAACATTCTTTTTTGTCAGGTATTTTCATTTACTCTTCTTATATATTAATAATAAATACTATTGAAGTTATAACCTGTACTGATATTATAGAAAAGTTATTTTTTATTTAAATTAAAGGTACAGATTTTTATGTTGCAAAAAATTATTTCAGGGGGACAAACAGGAGCTGATCAGGCAGCCCTTGATTCAGCAATCAAATTTAATATTGAGCATGGTGGATGGGTTCCAAAAGGTAGAAAGACAGAACAGGGTATTCTTTCAGCAAAATATAAAATGGATGAAATGAAAACTGCTGACTATCCTGCCAGAACCCGCCAGAATATTATTGATTCTGATGCAACTTTAATAATTGCCGGTTCCAACCCTACAGGAGGTACACTCCTGACAAAAAATCTTGCAAAAGAGATGGACAGACCATATTGTCATATTGATTTTGTTTCCATGGATGATTTTGAAGCTGCAATGATTGTTCATTCTTTTATTGTAGATAACAATATTGAAATTTTAAATGTTGCAGGGCCGAGAAAAAGCAGTGATGCAGCAGTGTATGCCGGAGTAAGAACCATTATTGAAGCTATGATTTATATGATAGAACTCGCGTCTGATGAAGGTATCGGGAAGGTTGAATTTGATTTTTCGAATGAAGAAAAAATGATTATTCCTGAAACTATGGAGAGTGCAGTTAAAATGCTTGTATCCAGACTTACTCTTAAAACAAAAGTAGAGATAGCCTCTCTTAATAATGATAGAATAGCATCTTTGTATTATGAACTGTCTGATTATATAATGGATAGATTTGTTATTAAACCTGAGAATACCTCTTTGTTTGATAAATACATCAGTGAGAAAAGCAACACACCTTATGATTTAAATGATGATTCTAATAATAATACTTTTGATTTTTTTGAACCTGGATTTATTATTGAAGCAGGAGATTTTGTCATGACAATTATAAAAGAGCTTAAAAAATTTCTTGAAAAAGAGTATCTGTTAAGGGTCGTGAAATGATACCCATACGAGATACACAATCTTCAAGCACGCGTCCGGTTGTAACCTATATCTTGATTGCCATGAATACATTCGTCTTTTTACTGCAATTTAGCGCAGGATTTAATAACGAACACATTTTATATACATATGGACTGGTTCCTGCAAAATACACTGTTGATACAATATCAGCATATTTTTCGTTTTCAAATCACATTATTTCGTCCTTTTCATACATGTTTCTTCATGGTGGATTCCTCCATTTTGGCGGGAATATGTTGTTTCTATATATCTTTGGTGACAATGTAGAAGATTACTTAGGGCATTTAAAATATGCAGCCTTTTATCTGCTTTGCGGATTAATTTCAGGTCTTTTTCATCTTGCATTAAACCCAATATCAAGGATGCCAGTTATAGGGGCAAGTGGTGCAATTGCCGGAATTATGGGAGCGTATTTTTTGCTTTTCCCACGATCTAAAATATTGACCATTATTCCTATTATAATTATTCCATTTTTTATAGAAATTCCTGCATTTATTTTTTTAGGAGGCTGGTTTTTAATTCAGTTTTATAATGTTGCAGGGCAGGGTGGAGTCTCACAAATAGCCTGGTGGGCACATATTGGTGGTTTTATTGCAGGGATGGCGTTAATCAGGCTTAATAGATACCTGCCTGAAACAAAACATAATCTCAGATTACAAAAGTATACTCAGAAGAAAGCAACTCCAAAGTTTCAGATAATTAAAGTTAATGCACAAGAAAACAGCTATGATCTTTTTGGTATAATTGAAGTAAGTTCAATTGAGGCAATAGCGGGTACTCAAAAAATTGTAAATATTCCATGGGGATTTTATAAAAGATTTTACAGAGTAAATGTACCGCCTGGAGTTAAATCAGGCACAAAGCTCAAGCTTGCAGGGCTTGGTAAACTAAAACCTGATTCAAGCAAAGGTAATTTATACCTTAGAGTTGATATAAAGAATATAATACTAAAAAATATTTGACATCTTAATTTATTATCGCTATAAGAAATTAACTTTCAAACAGAAGTTTGATATTAGAAAATTGTAAAAATATATATTGATTATTTAAACCACGAAGGTTTTATCCTGAATTGTTGATTCAGGAATACCTTGGTGGTTTTTTTTTAACCTTTTTTTATTTTGGAGACAAAACAATGAATTTTTTTGGAAAAGTTTACAGAAAACTATTTTTATTAGTGTGTATATTTTTAATTGCAACAATAACAAATGCATTTGCTCATTTTGGTATGTTAATACCATCTGATAATATGGTAATGCAGAATGATAAAAGAACAATCGATCTTGTTCTCTCTTTCTCCCATCCTTTTGAAGGGCAGGGCATGGAGCTTGTGAAACCAGAAAGTTTTTTTGTTGTAAAAGATGGAACAAATAAATCTTTGTTGAATAATTTAGTAGAAACAAAAGTGATGGATCACAAGGGGTGGAAAACTGATTTTTCTATTAAAAGACCAGGCATCTATACTTTTTGTATGACACCAAAACCTTATTGGGAGCCTGCTGAAGATTGTTATATTATTCATTATACAAAAACTGTGGTAGCAGCATTTGGTGACGATGAAGACTGGGATGCAGAGCTTGGTCTGAAAACTGAAATTGTACCTCTTTCAAAACCATTTGGATTGTATAAAGGCAACCTTTTTCAAGGGATAGTAAAACTTGATAAGAAAGTGGTCCCTTATGCAGAGGTTGAAGTTGAGTATTATAACGAAGATGGAAAAGCAAAAGCTCCAACTGATTATATGATAACTCAAACAATTAAAGCTGACAAAAACGGAGTTTTCAGTTATGCTGTTCCAAAATC
>JAGLLQ010000003.1 GCA_023140455.1 Desulfobacteraceae bacterium
ATAGGCTGAATCTTTGTTTCTATCACACTTTTGGGAACGACAAAAAGCGGCATTCGTTCTACAATGTATCTTAGCATTTCAAAGGATGCACTGCCTGATCCAAGGATATGAGCTGAACGAAAAACAGTGACAGGTATCCTGCCAGACTGAAGTATTTTCTCAACCTCCTGCCTGCTTTTAAGATGTAAGCTTGCTTTGGGTTCATTGCCACCAAGCCCTCCAAGGTAGATTATCCGGTCAAGGTCTTGTTTATCTGACAATGAAATAAAAATTTTTGCAGCCCTGCGGTCTGCCTCGGCAAAATCTTTATGCTCTTCAGACATTGAATGAACAAGGTAATAGGCCACATTGCAACCCTGCAATGCCTTTTCCAGGCTGTCAGGATTATGAAGGTCTGCTTTTACAAGCTCAAGATTAGGATGGCCTTCCCATGTTTTCCCTTGAATTTTTTTCATGGATCTGGCCATCGCCCTGACCCTGTAGCCTGCTTCCAATAGACGCAAAACAAGTCTGCCGCCAATATAACCTGTGGCACCTGTTATTAAGATCAATGGATTATACACTTGTCCTGCTCTATTTAGTTATAAAAACAGGGCACTCTGCTTTATGAAGTACCTGATGAGCAACACTGCCGAGCAACAAGCCGGTAAAATTCGTCACACCTCTTGATCCCATGACAACCAGATCTATTTTCTCAATTTTCACCACTTCAGGTATTTTGTTGCCTGGATTCCCCTCAAGGATACGGGCTTCAAACTTCACCTGCCCCTGTTCAAGCATTTCTATAAAAGGTTCAATAAGTTCCTCAGATGCTTTCGTGATAATGTTAACTGCTTTTTGAAAATTGGGCTCTGCCATAACAATGGGAAAGCGGTCATGGCAATGTAACAGGACAACATCAGCATCCATTAGTCTTGCAAGTTCAATTGCATACTCTGTTGAGCGAATTGAATGAGCAGAACCATCTACCGGGTTTAGTATTTTGTTTATTTTCATCACATCCTCCTTTCAAGCCTGTTATAAGGCTTAAGATTATTGCCCCCAGATAAAGAAGGCTATATCAAACCACTTTTCAGTCATTTGAAGAATGTTTTATGCTTTGATTATAATATATCTTTAAAAATTTGAAAAGAAAAATCTTTATGTCTTTATTACTTGACATAAAGACATAAAAAGAATATCTTTACTTTTATAGGGGATTTCTTATCCACTACTCTTAATAGTTTTGAGGTTAAAAACACATGAATGACAGCATGAAACTAAAACAGTTAACACTGCGAATGCCGAAAGATCTGCACAAAAACTTTAAAGTGAATACAGCAAAGCAGGGACGGAGCATGGGTGAAGTCGCTATTGAATTAATTAAAAAATATCTTAGAAAGGAATCTGGTCCCCTGTGATGTTTATATTCAAACATTAAGGAGGATGACATGAAATTTTCAGATTTATTTGTCCCAAAATACTTACATTCAGATCCGAATGTACGCCTGAAACTGGTTGCCAAAACAACGGATATTAACCTGTTAGAACAAATGGCCGTAAAAGATGGAGATGCCCTTGTGAGAAGGTCTGCCACAGAACGCGCGCAGACACTTAAAGGAGCAACGCAGACAGTATAGGCAGCTTAAGTAAGGCTATTTTCTTGATATTAATTAGCAACGAATACGAATCAATGGTTTTGATTTGACAGGTGATTTTTATTTTTTTCCCGCCGGGATAATTAACCGCTCGCAAATCAAAACTATGGGTGTAAAAGGTGCAATAAAAGCGACGTAAAAAGGGTCAATATGTTTTCTATAAATAAGGGCAATTGTAATCCAGTATGCCCAATACAATAAGAACAGTGCGACTAAAATCGTATCTAAATTGTTCAATTTGTCTCCCTCAACCAACTGATTATTAAACAAAAACTATAATTTTAGCATCTCTGATTAAAGAAGTAAATAATTTTTCGCTATCATTCTTTATCATTTTTCATATTGATGTACCAATCTTCGCCACCATAGAGTTCATCTGAACATTCAGGACACATGCCATGACTGAATTTTGCATCAGAATGAGTCTGGATATATTTTTCCAAATTATTCCAATACCCTTTATCATC
>JAGLLQ010000030.1 GCA_023140455.1 Desulfobacteraceae bacterium
AATAAAAATCATCACTGCTTTCGATAATCTCCATGAGCCCCCCAAATACTGAAAGATCGACGGCTGCCCGGGAAACAGGATTTTGATGATTAACATTTATTACGGACGCACAGGCCAAAGCACTGTCTCCGACAATGAACCGTCCAGGTTCGATAAATATTAGGGGCCTGCGCTCGAAGCAAGTGTTAATACTCTCGTTTATCACCTGGATGATTTGTGTAATCTCAGAAGTAGAATCTGTGTACTGTACTGGGAACCCACCTCCGATATTAATCATTTCAAGTTCAGAGAATTGTTCGAAGAGCATTGCACATTGGGAGATACCGGCATGCCAATTCGATGGCGAGTAGCATTGTGAGCCTACGTGAAATGTCAAACCATAGATTCTCAGGCCGCTGGCTTTGGCATAGTTCAGAAGCTCAGCAGACAATATTGGATCGACACCCAGATTTTTGCTCAATTTGAATCTGCTGCCTTCATTTGTTGAAAAAAACCTCATAATGGTTTTTGCAGCCGGAGCATTAATTTTGATATTATCTACCTGCTCCCTGGAATCAAAAGTAAAGTAATCTACACCGTTTTCATACATTTTCCGGATATCAGCAGCTGGAACGATCGGTGAACTATTGATTATTTTAAAGGAATGTACACAGGTTTCTTTTGCCTTTTCCAGTTCATTGAAATTATTTGCCTCAAAACCACACCCATAGGAAGCAATGGCTTCCAAAATCTGGGGGAGGCTGTTGCTTTTCAATGCAAAAAAAATTTGATCAGAATTTAAAGATTCGTATAAATAGCGAATTTTGGCACCGATCTTATCCAGATCAAATAAGAAAAATGGGGTCTCAAATTTCTCAATCTGTTTGATAATTTTATCAGGTAATGTTTTAAAATTCATATATCTATTCTTTACCTTGTAAACATTTCATACAAAGCATCAAAACCTTAAGATTTAAGGCAGTCCTTTATCCCGATATAATGCATTACCGCAAATCCTTTGAAAAACAGATGGATTATTTCGGAATAAGCCTTGCAACAGGTTCTGTGTCAGGGTTATTGGGAACTGGCCTCCTGAGCCCATCAATATCCTTAACTAAAAATGTTCCTTTCATATAAAAATACTTTTGCCCCTCTTTTGTCCTGTCTTTTGGAATAACAAATTCATATCCGTGGCTGGTAGCTACCCATCCGGCAAAATGATCTCCCTTATCATCTGACCAGCGCGTAAGAAATAGGACTCCAGAACCATCTTCACTTTTTTCAAACATTGCCTCACCATTATCCGTCTCAATCAGAAGATAGTCTGTACGCTCTGGCACAATCCCTACAGCACGATATGACACCACTATTTTTTGTATTTCATATCCTCTTGGGACCATCGCCCCGCCCTTAATAAAAGAAGAAGCACAACCTGATAAAAGAAAACCTGCAATTGCAATTGTTAATAATGTTTTAATTTTTTTCTGACTGTTTTTCATACGATCTCCCTTTATAAAATTAATTATTTCCTAATATCTTTAAATCAAATAGGCTCTGGGGAACCAATAAATTTTCCTAAAACTTAATCTCCAACGCCGCTTTAACTAATTTAAATTTTACTTTTTAAAGCCTGAATAATATCATCTGGTACCTTCCACGAATATTTTTCAACAATTTCTCTATAAATTTTTACACCTGTCTCTGGTGCATCAAATTCGTTTTGACTTGATTCTAAAAGATGATATATCTCTGAAACAGAATGTAAACCTGGATAACTATTATATGCCTCTTCAAATTTTTCTAAAGCCAGCTTAAAGTTATTACTAACCAATGCCTTATATCCATTTAGCTCATTTTCCCTTGCACTCTGATATTTGCTTAAAACAACCTTTTTGTCCTTTTCAATTCCCTTTGCTATATTTTCACCAGTACTCCCGCCCATTATTTCTGTTGCTTTCAATATACCCTGTGCCGAATCGTAATCACCTTCCTCAAATGACTTATTAAATTTAACAGTTAAATAATCTTCAACAATACTGCCAATTTCATTTTTCAGTTTTTCGCTTTCCAGCACTTCGTCCATCAGTCGCTTTGTAGCGAGAGTTTTAAATTTGTCTTCAGAGAACAATGTTGACAGCATAGTCTGGGCAATTTGAAGCTGTTGAATTTCTTTTTTATCCTTTTCCAACTGCCAATTGAACATAAGACCGACTGCCACTACCAAAAGAGGCGAGAGCAGATACTGAACAAAGAACCTGAATTTGCTTTGCTTATCTTTTTCAAGTTTTTCAATTCTGCCTTCCAGTCCCTTTATTGAATTTTCCATTTTAGTGTCTCCACTTGATTTGAATGCCAAAAAACGTTTATATAATGCATCTCTTCATAGCATTTCTTAAAGCCTTATACACAATCTTGATACAAAATAGAATTTTAGAAAACAAGCGTTTATCCTACATTACTCTTCTTGGATTTAGAGTCATTTTCAAAACCTTTTAATTGTTCTTCCAGTTCAAGAATCGCTTTGCTTACATTACTGATATCATCTGTCCATTGCCTGTGTTCAAGTGATAATTGTTCATGGACAGCCTCAACGAATTTCGACAATACTCTTTTATTACCGTTGATTATCTGATTTCTCACATTATCCAGGCGCATTTTGAGATTTTGGAGAATTTCCCTGGTACGGCCGAACCTCTCTTCATTTCTTCGATTCTGATTGACCGCTTCTTTGTTTAACACATTTGAAGCGAACGCCTGAAAAACAAAACCAAATCCCGCAATAACAGCCCATTTCGGGTTAACAGTTGACCCTAAAAATCCTGCAATTCCTGCTGTGAGCCCAGCCCCTCCCATGGCCCATGTACTTATTGTGGTAGCCTTATCAGCAATACTGCCATGCTGTTTACCACGATTCTTGTAATAGTTTAATTGCATATCAAGTTGGAACCTTCGAAAAAACTCCAATTGAATCATATTAAACAAGATGGGATCTTTTGTAATATCATTTGAAGGTTTCTGTTTTAAAAAGCACGCAAAATAATTTAATCTCTGCATTTCAGCATTTGATCTGTTTTTCATCCATCTTTCCAGAAGCTTCATATTTTTAATTAGCTTTATCCATGTCGAAGCAAGACAACCAAACACAATTGCCGAGATGGAAAAAAGAATAAAAAGGCCTTTAGCAATTGTCGAATCATCAGTTTGTCCAAACAATGTGGCCACAACAAGCACTAAAGTACTGCAACATGCGGTAAGAAAAACCCATAATCTGGCCTTATCTGAGTGCGCCTTGAATTTGTTATGTGCTTTAATAGCTTCTTTATTATATTCATCGTATTTGCTTGCGACTCCTTCTATTTCCGAACTTTTCAGGATCAAAGCAAGCTCAGGGATATCATCGGCAAATAACTCTGCATGCTCTTTAGGTATAAGAATATAGTCGTTATCCCCACTCTCCCCGACAATGGTCCTGGCTTTTTCAATATAATCATTATTCATATATTAAAATCTCCTGTTCAACCCATTTTTTGAATACTGGAATATACTCTTGCCTTTTCATCTCAAGCGCCGCCAGACACGAACCGTAACCACTAAACCAATCGCCCAGGTAACAAAGACTCCGCCCAACATTATACCGTC
>JAGLLQ010000300.1 GCA_023140455.1 Desulfobacteraceae bacterium
TATGGGTAAAATTTGAAGATTTTTAAGATTTATAAGGTTAATTTTTATGCACATATCTGAAGGAGTATTATCAGTACCGGTAATGGCAGCAGGAGGAGTGCTTGCCATTGCAGGTACTGCAATAGGGCTTAAAAACATCGATTATGATAAAATCGTAAATGTCGCAATATTAGCATCAGCATTTTTTGTTGCATCATTGATTCATGTCAATATCGGCCCTTCAAGTGCCCATCTTATTTTAAATGGTATAGTCGGTATACTTCTGGGTTGGGCTGCTTTCCCGGCGATTCTTGTGGCATTGCTTTTACAAGCAGTCTTTTTTCAATATGGAGGGATTACTCCACTTGGAGCTAATACTTTTATTATGGCTGTCCCTGCAATTATTGTTTATTATGTTTTCTCTCCATTTATCTGGAAGAGTTATAAAATTACATTTATTGCTTCTTTTTTTGCAGGCGCTTTTGCTATTTTATTTTCTGCAATCCTGCTCGGCAGCGCTCTTTATTTAACAGAAAAGAACTTTTTAGAAGTTACAATTTTAATTATTAGTGCTCACCTTCCAATCATGATTATTGAAGGTATTATTACAGGATTTTGTGTAACATTTTTTAAAAAAGTATACCCTGAAATTTTACCAACATCAATGAATCAAGGGCAAATTGAAACATAAAGAGAGAGAGTGTATCAATTATGACAACAGGAATATTATCAAATATAAGAATCAATAAACTGGTTTATCTTTTATTGTTTTTATCAGTTTGTTTAATTCCTGTTGATTTGTATGCCCACAAGGTTTATGTATTTGCTTGGGCAGAAAATGGAAAAGTTTTTACAGAAAGCAAGTTTTCATCAAATAAATTTGTTAAAAACGGTAAGATTCTTGTACAGGATGAAAAAAGCAAAACCCTTTTAACCGGGATAACTTCAGATAATGGGAGCTTCAGTTTTGATATCCCTGACAATCTTGAATCAGATATTCTAATTAAACTTGATGCAGGTATGGGACATAAAGGTGAGTGGAAGCTTGAATTAGAAGAAATGTTAAAGGCAAAAACGGGCGGGAACAGCAAAGAAACAGCTCAAAAGAAAAAAGATGAAAAAATAAAGATACCTTCAATTGCAAATGTCAGTGCCGGCATCCTTATAATTTTTATTTTTTTTATACTCATGGCATATTATAAAAAAAAGCTGAAAAAAAATGATTGAAAATGAAAACCTTGCCTTTAAAAATTCCCTGATTCATAAAATAAACCCCAGCATTCGAATATTATGCGCTGTTATATTGTCTTTCTGGGTGGCTTTGATTACTGACTTTAATAATTTTAATTTCCTTTCAGGCTGTTTTGTTTTTTCACTTTTATTTGTTTGTTTAGCCTCCATAACCCCTTTGGAGATATTTAAAAGACTTAAACCTTTGTTTTTATTTCTTCTAATGATCTGGGTCTTACTTCCAATAACTTTTAATGGAGATACCGCTTTTAAAGTGTTATCCTTTGATATATCAAGACAGGGTTTAGAATATTGTGCCATGGTAACTATCAAATCAATAACCATAATTTTATTTTTTATGGCTTTTATTGCAACCATGACCATTGGAGTTATGGGACAGGCCATGCAAAAACTGTACATTTCCAATAAATTTATATTCCTTGTCCTTATGACATACAGATATATTTTTGTTATCGGAGAAGAATATCAGAGGCTTTTACGGGCAGCAAAAATTAGAGGGTTTGTTTCTAGAACTAATATTCATTCATATAAAACTTATGCTTATATTTCAGGCATGCTTTTTGTGCGTGCCTCAATGCGGGCAAAAAGAGTGCACCAGGCAATGATTTGCAGAGGATTTAACGGAAAGTTTCATGCTATAGATAAATTTACAGTTGATAAGCCGAGTATACTGTTTTTTATTGCAATTTTATTAATTATGACTATATATCAATGGTTGTTTTTTAAAGGATTAATCTTTTAACTGGATTAGACAGTGGTTGATAAAAAAAGAATTATAAAACTTGAGAATATTTCATTTTCCTATCCTGACCCGAATGTAAAGGGGGCAGGTGTAAAGATTTTAAATAATCTCTCTTTTGAGCTTAATTCTAATGATAAGATAGGAATGATAGCTCCCAATGGAAGTGGGAAAACAACTTTACTGCATACTATTATGGGGCTTTGTAAGCCTGATGCTGGATCAGTTGAATTGTTTGGAAAAATAATTACCAAAGAAAAAGATTTTGCTAAATATAGACCAAAAATAGGGTTGATGTTTCAAGATTCTGATGATCAGTTGTTTAATCCCTATGTAATTGATGATGTCGCTTTTGGACCTCTTAACCTTGGGTTTTCTCAAAAAGAAGCTTTGCAGATTGCACGAGAAACACTGTCAAATCTTGGCATTGAAGAGCTTGAAAATTCTATTGTTCATAAATTGTCCGGGGGGCAGAAACGTCTTGTTGCCTTGGCGTCAGTACTTGCCATGGAGCCTGAAGCGCTTTTGCTTGATGAGCCGACAGCCGGACTTGATATGGAAGTGAAAACCAGAATCGAAGGTATTCTTAAAAATTTAGAGATTGCATTTCTTGTGGTGGCTCATGATTTTAATTTTTTAAAAAAGATTTCTTCAAAAATTTTTTCCATGAGAGAAGGCAAAGTGCTAATGGATGATCAGATTCATATTCACCAGCATGAACATATACATAAGTATGGTCATGATCCACATACACATGTATAAAAATTAAAATAAGGTTGGAAATAAAAACGGGTTATAATTATTTAAATGATTATAACCCGTTTCTAATGTTATCTTTATTTATGGATAATAATTAGTATCTGTAAATATCAGATTTATAAGGTCCTTCAACAGGTACACCAATATAATCAGCCTGCTCTT
>JAGLLQ010000301.1 GCA_023140455.1 Desulfobacteraceae bacterium
TTGAAATATCAATAACTGCTACATCTATTTTTTTGACCAGAGCTTGTTCAAACGCAGTCTCACCGTCAGGTGCTTCAGCAACTATTTCCATTTCACCACTTTCTTCGATAATTCTTTTTAGACCTTCTCTTACAATACTGTGATCATCTGCTAAAAGAATTTTTATCATAGTTGAGACCTATAATTTGGTTTAGACATCCATTTTTACTTTGCAGTATATTTCAGTTCCTTTTTCAGGAGCTGATACTATTTCTAATGTGCCTCCGGCAAGATCAGCTCTTTCTTTCATTCCTGCAAGCCCGAAGTCCAGCATTTCATTCTCTTCAGTTATTAAAAATCCACAACCATTATCTTTGATGGTGAGAATAAGAAAATCATTTTCCATTTTAAGTTCAACTTCAATGGTGGTAGCAGAAGAGTGGCGCAACGCATTGGTCACAGCTTCCTGAGTAATTCTATAAAGGACTGTTGTCAGAGTTTCCTTGATTTGTGGGATATTTTTATGCCTGAACACGCATGAGACATTTGAGCGTTTTTCAAAATCAGATATCATGGATTCCAAGGCATCAACAAGACCTAAATCATCTAAAACCCGTGGTCGAAGTCTATAAGCCATCTCTCTCACATCTTCAATAGTATTGTCTATCAAAGAACACATTTTTGTTGCTCTCACTTCAGCATCTTTATCAATTTTTACAAGAAATTTTTTAAGCCAGACAGTGTCAATCCGTAAAGCTGTCAGTACTTGGCCTAGATGGTCATGAAGTTCTCTTGCAACAATTGCTTTTTCCCTTTCCTGGGATACCATTATATTCTCTGAAAGTTTTTTTAGATTATTCTTTGCTTTTTGAAGTTCTTTAGTTCTTTTTTCAACCTGTTTTTCAAGATCCATGGAATATCTGGAGATTTCAATTTTTGCTTCTTCAAGAGCCATTTGTGTTTTATTTTTTTCTGTTACATCAACACTCACAGCAAGAGATCTTTTGACTTCGCCATATTCATCTCTCACACCATAACAGGAAAGAAGGATTTCGATTTCTTCACTTTTTTTATTTATATACGTATAAGGGATATCTTGACAGAATCCTGTTGCAAAGAATTTTGGGAATACGATTTCTTCTGCATATTTTTTAGAATCTTCAGTATAGAAACTGGTCAGTTTTTTGCCAATCACATCGTTTCTTTCATACCCCATTTTTTCAATCCAGTGATCACTAACTCTTATAATTCGTCCTTCAGGATCAATGGAATGTAACATTACCGGAGTTTTATGATAAATATGTCTGTATCGTTCTTCACTTAATCTTAATTCCTTTTCTGCATTTCTACGCCGGACTATTTCCTGGGCTGCCTTGCTATATAAGATCAAGACAGCAAACCCAATTAGAATAGAGATAATGACAACGATTGGACCTATTATCTTTATAAAAGGATCAGCAACTATTTTTTC
Source organism: Desulfobacteraceae bacterium (assembly GCA_023140455.1). The sequence continues at coordinate 1,451 of JAGLLQ010000301.1, forward strand.
AATATCTTTGTGATTCCTTAAGTGAATTATTTCCCAGCCCGGATAGTTTTTCAGATTCATACTTGAATAAAAGTACTTTTCTTTAAGTTTATTTATAATATTTCCATTTTCATCTTTAGAAAAGCCTGTCCAGGCCCAAGGTCCATTTCCAAATTGTCTTGACTCTCTTACCTGTGTGACTCTCTTTTCCTCAATATCCCACAATGACATAAAATGGAGCTCTTCCTTGTTTGAAATAAAAATTATTCCAT
>JAGLLQ010000302.1 GCA_023140455.1 Desulfobacteraceae bacterium
GCCGGTCCTTTTTACAGATTTGAAATAACACTGGATGAAATGATTAATGGCGATTTGTCCCAAAAGATTTTTTTAAGACAGAAAGATGAGGGAAAAGACCTTGCAGCTAAAATAAACCGGTTTAACTCCAAACTCTCGGACAAAGTTGTCATGATCAAGAACTATAAAAATAGTATCAAGGAATATGCCCAGGAGATCGAAGCAGAGCTGTATCCAGCTTCAGAAAAAGATAAAGTTGTACTTGAAAATTTAGAAAAAATTAAAGAACAAACAGATAAGATAGACGCATTAATTGATTTTGTAGATTTAGTAAAAGAATAAAGCACAAATTATAAAGAGGTTGTTTTGGTGAATCGTTTTTTTACAATACTTTCGCCTTTTCTTTTTGTGTTGGTGTTAGTTTCGCCTTCACAGACCTGCTTTGCCTTTGAGATCATTACAGAATATGCAGTTATTGAATATGACAGTCAAAAGACTCTAAAAGCTTTTAACCGCGAACTCTATATGGGCAGGTTTAAATACAATATCCGCAGAAAAGGCAATGATACAATTGAGGATGAAGTAAAAAACAAGATTGATTTTATTGTTGAGAAAGTCATGAAAGTTTTGAATATGTATCTGCCCGAATTAAAGTTCAAAATTGTAATTCATCCGTCAAAACGTGGAGTAAAAAATGATTTTAAACGTATTTATAACATTAACGTAAATTATATAGCATTTTATTCCCCTTCAAGAAACAAAATTTTTTATTCTGCTAATAATGCAGAGCTGCGGGTAGTTACTCATGAAATAGGGCATGTTGTGGCAGAAAACTATTTTGAGGTATCACCGCCACAAAATATTCATGAAGTTATTGCACAATATGCAGAAAAACATATCACTGATTAAGCGAGTCAAGCCTTACTTTTGCCCTTCGATTTTTAGGGTCTAAGAGAAGTGCTTCTTCATATTTTTCTTTTGCTTTAAATAAAATACCCTGCTTTTGATAAAGATCACCAAGTATAATTCTGATTGATGCATTTGATGGAAGAAGTATTTCTCCCTTTTTTAAAACTTTTGTTGCCTGGAAAAGATTGCCCTGTGCCATAAAAAAATTGTATATTTTGTAGATATGCTTTCTATTAACATTTTTATGGGTTGCAAGAGAGTCAAGAATGTCCAGATACCTTGTTTCAGCCTTTTCAGTCTCACCGATTTGATCTAAAAAATCAGTAAAAACAATTGCAGTGTCCGGGTCTTTGGGAATAGCCTGCTCCATCTCTTCAATGCTTAAATTAAATGCAGCCATGGTCGTCAGAACAGGACTGATTATATCTTTATCAAGAGCGATAGCTTTTTTTAAATATTCTATGCCTTTTGTTTTTTGTCTTGCTGACAGAAGCAAGGCACCATATTGGAATGCATTGTCAGCACTGCTGATATCAATAGTTATACTATCCCTTAAAACTTTCTCAGCCTCTGAAATCTCATTTGTCTGGGTTAAAAAAAGACCAAATTGTTTGACATGATAACTATTTGTAGGATTTAATCTAATTGATTTTAAATACTGTTTTTTAGCCTCTTTATTTTCACCGGAAAACCAGAATATATTCGCCATCGTATGAACGTATACAGAATTAAGGGGGTCAAAAAAAGAAGCATGCTCTGTAATGTTTTGTATTTTTTTTAACTCTGCCAAAGGTGTTTTAAAACCCATGCTTAAGTTTTTAATATTGGAGTAATAGAAACCTGCTATCAGCATAGAAATATTAGATATAACAATAATTAAAAAAAGTATGGTAATGGCCGCAAAAGAGGTATTCTTGATCTTTGTTGATTGGACAGGCAATAGATTCGTGGCAGTATTTTTTACCATAAGTCTGGTATTTGAAGCAGAAACCGCAAGGGCAGCAGTAAATGCAAACCATAAACCATTGGCACCTACATGCATGTTAAAATCTGAGAAACTGTGTATCAGAATAGAAAGTATCCCGGTTATGCTCCCCATATAAATATATATAGAATAAGCGTCTTTTCTTAAGATGAATGATTTGTATGTTTTATAGAAAAGAGTAACGATAAAAGTGAAAACTAGCAGAAAGCCTATAATTCCCCCTTCAGTCATAAGTTCAACATAGTCATTATGAGCATGTTTCAGATCAGCCTTTCCATCAATTGTTTGAACAGATGGATATATATCGGAAAATGTTCCAAATCCCGATCCTGTCACAGGGAAATCATTGATAATGCTTTTACTGTCTTCCCAATAATTAAATCGTCCAAGAGACAAATCTCCGGCAGGGGTTTGAAGTTTGGCAAATCTATCATGTATAGAGCCCCAACCGAACCAGCCAACAGAAAGCCCTGCAAATATGATCATGCCGAAAATTAGGATAGAGCTTTTTCTGCTGGTTTTTTTTTGATAAGATAAGGCTAAAAAGAATAGCATCCCAATACATGTGCTTACCATGCCGCCTCGGGAGAGACTTACAAATATGGATGTTACAATAAGAAGAGCGCCTGTCCCAAGTAATATGTGTATATTTGCCTTTTCCTGTTTAAAAATTTCAATAATACCGGAAAAGAAATTTAAATCCTCTGTTCTTGGCTTATGAAATAAAAAAAGTGCAAGTGCTACTGGGAATATCATCTCCATGAGACCTGCGTAATGGTTGTAATTAATGTATGGTCCCATAATTGAAGGTCGGTCAGGGCAGTATCGTATCCAGAGTGCCATATCTTCCGTCAAATACATTTGAAGTATTGAGGAAAAGGCCAGAACAGAGCCAAAAATAGTTATTATCATAACACTTTTCTTTAGTATCCTTTTGTCACTGAGGATTTGAACAACAAATACATAAAAAATAACATAAGTTGAATATCTGAAAAATTCAAGAAAAGTGGCCCTCGGATGAATTGAAATGGTTATTTTTGAAGTGGCATCCTGAATCGCATAGGATGCAGGGGAAATCAATTTTACTATTTGAGGTGGTAAAGGTATTACCTGTATTAATATATAAAGAAGGAATAAGCTCAGTGGGATTATCCCCGGTACTGTATAAAGCTGAGTATTGGTTTTATAAATATAAATATAATAGAGGAAAAGAGCAGAACATGCAGAAATTTCCATTATTGCATAAGACCATGGTTCAACAGTCCCGAATGCAAGGGGTGAAAAGATAATTACAAAAAAGAAAAGCTTTTTTGAAACACTCCTGATCATTATGACTCACAATAAGTTTTAGTTACTATTTGTTGCTAATTCTTTATTCATCAGACGAATAATAATAATCACCATAATTATGATAATAGTACCCGCCTTTTTTGGGATTAAATCTGTTTAATACTATCCCGGTCATTGGTGCAGTGACTTCCATTAGCTGTTTAAGTACTTTGTTAAGCATATCATAAGTAGTTTTACCTGCTGAGGTAACAAGGATTACACCATCGGTCTGATTACTTATGATAATGGGATCAGTAACACCTGTTATGGGAGGGGCGTCAATAATCACCATATCATATTTTGTTTTAAAATAATTAAGCATTGTAGTGAACATAGTTGAATGGAGAAGCTCAGAAGGATTTGGTGGAACAGGGCCTGAAGTGATTATGTCAAGGTTTTTCAGACAGTTTTTTTTGATTTTAACCTTTGGTGTAACACCTGCCAGATATGAGCTTAATCCTGCAGAATTATCAATATTGGAAAGAGTGTGTTGGGTTGGACGTCTCATATCTGCATCAATTAAAAGTATATGTTTATCAGTCTGTGCCATTGTTGCGGCAAGGCATAAAGATACAGTTGATTTGCCATCCTGTTTTGCAGCACTTGTAATGATTAGAGTTTTAGGCGGTGTATTTACAGAAGAAAGAAGGATGGAGGTCCTGAGACTTTTAAAACTTTCTCCAATGGAAGAATCAGGCCTTTTCATAAAGTTGTCTACAATAGATTCTTCCTTTTCCTTTAGAAGTTCGATCGATCCTATTACAGGAACATCGAATTTTTCTTCTATATCTTCAGGGGTTCTTACAGTAGTATCTAAATACTCCAGAAAAAAAGCAATTCCAATGCCACCAAAAAGACCTAAAATAATTCCTAAAAGCACATTCCTTTTTTTATTCTGGGTATTCATGGGCATAAAAGGAAGTTCAGCTTTTTTTAACACCCATACATTCACGAGCTGGTTTTTTTCAGTTAGACCTTTTTCTTTAATATTTTTAATCAGTGCATCATAAAGGTATTTGTTTGT
>JAGLLQ010000303.1 GCA_023140455.1 Desulfobacteraceae bacterium
GTAACTTTTCTTTTTAATATATCTAATTGAATTGACTTCTCACTGAGTTGCTCAGCTTCAAATTTTGCCTGATTAAACATGCCTTTGAGTTTTTTTTCATTAGCCTGTGCCAGTAGATATTTATTTTTTATAATTTTTGCAGCCTTGCTTAACTCTTTACGTTTTTTCCCTTTCAGGCTTTTTAATTTATTTTGGGCTGCAATCATTTTAGGATGCTTTGGGCCATATTTTTTTGACATATCAGAGATGCTCTGTTCAGCAAGAAGTATCTCTTTGTTAATAGCATCCACAGAAACATTCTCAGCAATAGCAGGTATAGTCTCTAAAATATCATCGTCCCTGGTTAATGTCTGACTATAAACCAATGAAAGTTCTTTACGAAAAGCCTCTGACTGAGTGAGTTTACTTGAAAGGGTGGAAAGTTTTTCAGGAAGGACCGCAAGTCTGTCCTCAATTGTTATAATATTAAACTTTTTTTTATAATTATGCAGGGCTTTTTCAGATTTTTCAAGTTCTTCTCTTTGTGATTCAGCTTTGTTTTTCATCCATTCTATACTATAACTTGATGTCTGCATACGCATGTCAAGAAGGACATCAATATATGCCTGAGCTACAGAATTAGTCACTTGCATTGCAATGGCTGGATTTACTGAAGTAAATCTTATTTGAACGATTTTAGTATTTTCAATTGGCATTACCATGATCCCGCCCCTGATAGCACTCTGAAGTTGTTCTTCTTTAGTAGGAGGAACATATTGAGATGATCCAAAATCAGTGACATTTTTATTTGTTTCCTGGTGGGGAGGTGAGACCTTTTCAATACCTATTAACTTTTTTATTGAAACATATAAATTTGACAACCATGTCTTAAAACCTGATAGCAAAGATGGCTTAACTTCTATTTTTGGAAAAAAGGAATCATATATTTTTTCACTTCCAAGAGAATCTACAACTTTTTCTGCAACTTTAGCACTGCTGATAATATGTGATTGGGTTGATGTAAAAAAAGGATCATAGCCATATCCTGAATATCTGAATCCAGTTAATGAAACATTATTACTTTTTTCAATCATAACATCTGTTGTTGCAGTAAACATTGGTATGGATGAAGATGTGAACACTGTTATAATTGTTACAATAAAAGTTATCGCAAAAAATGTTATAGCGCTGTTCTTACGTTTTATTATTATTTGTAAGTAATCTCTTATATGTATTTCTTGAATGCCCTCAGTGTCCATTAGAAAAAACTCTCCGGTACTATAATCACGTCATTTGCAAGTATTTTTTCATCCATATCCACATCTTTGAGAACTTTTTTTTCTCCGTCAATTTCTCTGATTATTCTCACATCGCCTTTTGCGGCGATTCCAGTAAAGCCGCCGGCTTTAATAATCGCTTTAATAACAGTAATATTAGATTCAAATTTATATGAGTCAGGGGCTTCAACTTCTCCTGAAACATAGTATACATCTGCTTTCGATATATATATGCTGTCACCATTTTGTATTGGTAGATTTACAGAGGCATCTCCCTCTCTTATGAGTTTGTCTAAATCAATGGTGATTTTGTTAGTGGTGTCTGTTCCCGAAGCAGCTCTTTTAATAGTGGCAATATTTCCGGCATCAGCAGTTAAGCCGCCTGCTTTGGATACAAATTCAAGAAAAGATATTTCACCTCTTAATTCATATTGCCCTGGAGATCTGATTTGGCCGAGAATTACTGCAGTTTTGCTTTTAAATTCTTTAATAAAAACATCAATTTGTGGATTTATAAGATATCCGTCGGCAAAAAGGTTTTCTAATTTTGAGGCAATGTTTGGGACAGTAAGCCCTTCTATATTAACTACACCTATAAGTGGTACTCTTATTGAATTGTCCGCATTAACTCTTACTGTTTTGGAAAGATCTTCATTCTCATATACATAGATGCTTAAAACATCACCTTCTCCGATTATGTAATT
>JAGLLQ010000304.1 GCA_023140455.1 Desulfobacteraceae bacterium
TTTTCAGGAGGTTCTTATGCAGATATCCATTACGTTCAAAAACATTGATTCATCAGATGCAGTTAAATCTCACATCCATGAAAAATTTGAGAGATTAGACAAGATGCTTGATTATCAAGCTGATGCGCATATTGTCTTATCGATTGAGAAGTTGCGCAATATAGCTGATATCAATTTCACCTGTGACAAGATAAAAATTCATGCAAAGGAAGAAACTGAAAATAATATGTATGCTGCAATTGACGCACTTACAGATAAAGTCAAATTACAAATCAAAAAATTCAAAGATAAACAGCGAAGGCATTTGGCAGGTGATAAGCAGAGCATTAAACCCAATGAGATGGAGGGATATTCAGCAGAAAGTATTAATGGATAGTGGAGTTAGAAAGAGACCATAGCAGGGTCTAAAAACATTGATGATTTGTCCTTTGAATAATTTCGTTTTGCAGAGCAAGTGTTAGATCAACAAAATAGTCACTGTATCCTGCGACTCTTACAATAAGGTCTCTGTAGTTGTTTGGATTTTTCTGGGCATCTATTAAGGTTTTTTCAGACACAACATTAAATTGAATGTGGTGTCCGTCCATGCTGAAATATGCACGAATAATGTCTTTTACTGATTCTATGCCCTTAGCGGTTTCCAAAAGGTCAGGCAGGAATTTTTGGTTGAGCAGTGTTCCGCCTGTTTGGAGATGATCTATTTTTGATGCTGATTTTACAACAGCAGTGGGTCCGTTTCTGTCAGCACCCTGGACAGGAGAGATCCCTTCTGAAAATGGCATTTTGCTTTTTCGTCCATCAGGGAGGGCATTTGTTACTTCTCCAAAGTAGACATGACATGTGGTTGGAAGAAGGTTAATCCTGTGTACGCCGCCTTTGGCATTTGGCCTGTTATTAACCTGTTCAAAAAATGCTTTGAAAACCAATTGTAAAATTTCGTCAGCATAAGAATCATCATTCCCGTATTTTGGAGTTTTGTTCAGCAGGGCTTCGCATAATGCATCATTTTCTGTAAAATCATTTTTTAGCTCAGTAAGCATATCTGCCATTTTTATTTTTTTATTATCAAATACATTGTATTTTAAAGATGTGAGCGAATCGGTAACAGTGCCTAAGCCCACGCCCTGAATATAGGAGGTATTGTATCTTGCCCCTCCCTGATTATAATCAAGTCCGTTCTTGATGCAGTCTTCTGTAACAAGGCTCAACAACGGTACCGGCATATAATCGCTGTTTATTTTTTCTATTATATTGTTGCCCTTGATCTTTATGTTAATAAAGTATTCAAGCTGGGCTTTATAAGCGCCAAATAACTGATCAAAGGATTTAAATTTTTCAGGCTTACCTGTTTTAATACCTATATTTTTTTGTGTTACAGGGTCTTGACCATTATTCAAAGTAATCTCAAGAATTTTTGGCAGATTAAAATATCCTGTTAAAATATAGCACTCTTTTCCAAAAACACCGGCCTCAACACATCCGCTTGCCCCGCCTTTTCTGGCATCTTCAATGGATTTGCCCTGGATTACATGCTCTTGAATAATAGCATCAGTGTTGAATATTGAAGGTTGACCAAATCCGGTTGCAACAATTTTCAGAGCTCTTTTAATGAACCGGTCAGGGTTTTTCTTTGAAACCTGAATCATGGAGCTGGGTTGTAAAAGTCTCATTTCTTCAATTACATCAAGGATAAGGTAGGTAAGCTCATTTACACCATCTTTATTATCAGGAGTTACGCCGCCTAAATTAATAAGGCAGAAATCAACATATGTGTTGCTTTCTTTTGCTGTTATTCCAACTTTTGGCGGAGCTGGATGGTTGTTGAACTTGATCCAGAAACAGCAAAGTAGTTCTTTTGCTTCTTCAATTGTGAGTTTGCCCTGATCAATATCTTTTTTAAAAAATGGATAGAGATTCTGGTCAATACGTCCAGGGTTAAATGCATCCCAGGGGTTTAATTCAGTAATAATACCTACATGGAGAAACCAGTAATATTGAAGTGCTTCAAAGAATGATTCAGGAGCATTTTTAGGGACTTTTCTACAAATTTGCGCCATTTTGCCAAGCTCTTTTTTTCGTTCAGGGTCTTTCTCTTTTGAAATGAGGCTTTCAAGTTCATCAGCATGTCTGTTTGCAAAAGAGATAAGGGCATCAGCAGAAATTTCCAAAGCTTTTAATTCTTCGAGCTTGTTGTAAGCCAAAGGATCATTGAAAAAGTCAATTTCCTTTTTTGAGGTTTGTATATCTTTTTTAAGATCTGAGAATCCCTTAGTATAAATCATGTCGCCGCATGCAGTGTGTCCGGGTGTCCGCTGCTCCTGAAACTCTGTAAACATACCTGCTTCAAAAGAGGCGATCCATTCTTTATCCATTGAGCTTAAAATTTTTTCTCTTGTGGTTTTCCCCAGCCAGAAAGGTATGATTTTATCTTTATATATTGCTTTTGTTTCTTCAGAAACTGTATATGATATTTTTTCCCGACTGTTTAAAACCTCAAGATCATCAAGGGAATGCAGACATATTTCAGGGTAGGTTGGAACAGCTTTGGGTTCAGGTCCTCTTTCTCCTACAATAAGTTCATCTGTTTCAATATATATCTTTTTGTTCTCAAGTATAGCTTTAAGGCAAAGAGCTCTCTGACAAGGCACAGACTCTTTTAAATTGATACCGGTTTCATAAAATTCAGTTACAAGCAATGCTCTTTCATGGGAAAGAGAAACTTTAGCATTTTGACTTTTTGCTTTAAGCTCTTTTATTCTTGGGTTCATATTAGCCGCCGATTGATATATTAAATCCATTTTTTATAAATTTTTTTTTTTATTTGATCAGTTTTTATTTTTGAATAAGGCTTAAGCCCTTTTAAATGATTTTTTATTCCAAGCATTTCATACTTCCCTTCTCCTGTGTTATGGAAAGGAAGCAGGCAAATATCTTTGAATTTTTTTAAACTTGTTAAAAGGAATATTATACCATCTATATTATCATTTGTATCGGTTATATTCGGAATCAGTGGGATCCGTATTGTGACAGCGATATCTGTTGTTGTGAGGAATTTTAAGTTATCAACAACAGGTTTTAAAGGGGCGCTTATATATTGTTTGTGTTCATCATTATCAACAAGTTTCAGGTCAAATAATATCGCGTCAATTTTTTGACATATCTTTTTAAAAATCTCTAATGGGGCATGTCCTGAGGTATCTATGCATGTGTGAATATCTTTTTTTTTACATTCATTGATAAGGTCAAAAAGAAAATCAGGTTGACTTAACGGCTCCCCGCCTGAAAAAGTAACTCCACCTCCAGACTGCTCATAAAATATAAAATCTTTTTCAATTTCATCAACAAGATTGGAGACTGAATAAGTATCTGGCTTATATGTATTGTTTTTTTTTAGTATCTCCGCAAAAGGTTGGCTTTCAGGGTTATGACACCATTGGCATTTTAAAGGGCATCCCTGAAAAAAAACTGTAGTCCTTATCCCGGGGCCATCGTGGAGGCAATATCTCTGAATTCTAAATATGTTTCCTGTTTGCATCAATGGTTCTGATTTTGTCATATTTTTTTAAATATCACTTAAACCTTTTTGCATCAATTTATATTTTTTAAAAAAAATCATTGACTCTATAATTTTAAAAAGTATAATGAATGGAGATTCATTTTTAATTAACAGTGTTATATGGAAATGAAAAGTATTATCAATAAGGCGCAACAAATTGTTTTTATAGCAAAAAGAATGAGAACCCAATTTTTTTTTAACATGGGTTAATATGAATTCTTAGATGAGGAAAGATTCATTTTTTATATAAAATAATAATTTTTAATTTAATTTAACATATTAATAATAAAGGCTTAGGAGAGAAAAATGGCACAACAAATCGCAGATAGAAGGGATATTGACTTTGTTCTCCATGAACAATTTATGGCAGGAGATTTTGCTGATAAAAGTGAAGATTTTGCTGAATTTAATAAAAAAACAATAGATTTGATTGTTTCAGAAGCAAGAAATTTTGCAATCAAAGAGCTTCTACCGATATATAAAGAAGGTGATGAAGAGGGCTGTACTTTTAAAAATGGTGAAGTTACTACACCAAAATCATTTAAAAGAGTTTATGATCTTTTGAATGAAGGGGAATGGCTTGCCATGGTTGAAGATCCTGAATGGGGCGGACAGGGAATGCCAAGGTTAGCATCTTCAGCAGCTTATGAATATTTCAATGGTGCAAATCATCCTTTTATGATGTATGCGGGTCTTACTCATGGGGCGGGAAAGCTTGTTGAGGCTTTTGGTACTGACAAGCAAAAAGAACTTTTTTTAAAAAAATTGTATTCAGGTGAATGGACTGGAACCATGCTTTTAACAGAACCGGGTGCCGGGTCTGATGTAGGAGCTTTGACTACTATAGCTACTAAAAATGATGATGGTACCTATTCCATTAAGGGAGACAAGATTTTTATTTCAGGTGGCGAGCATGATATGGCTGATAATATTATTCATCCAACACTTGCGCGTATAGAAGGAGCCCCTGAAGGAACAAAAGGAATAAGCCTTTTTCTTGTACCAAAATACAAAGTTAATGACGATGGCTCTATCGGCAATGCCAATGATGTTGTCTGTACCGGTATTGAACATAAGCTTGGAATTCATGGAAACAGTACATGTTCTCTTTCTCTTGGCGGTAAAGGAGAATGTGCTGGAACACTTCTTGGTGAAGAGAACAAGGGTATGAAAGCAATGTTCCTGATGATGAATGAAGCTCGTCTTCTTGTAGGATATCAGGGTTATGCCTGTGCGTCAGCTTCATATATACATGCTGTTAATTATGCAAGGGAAAGAGTTCAGGGTAAAAACCTTCTTGAGATGATGGACTCTGAAGCAAAATCTGTCGCAATTATTAATCATCCTGACGTTAGAAGGCAGCTTTTAGAGATGAAAGTCTTTGTCGAAGGAGCAAGAAGTCTTCTTTATTATGTTAATTATTGTGCTGATATGGCAAAGATTGCAGAAACCGAGGAAGAAAGAGAAAAATATGAAGGTTTTATTGAGGTTCTGACCCCGGTTGCAAAAGGTTATGTAACTGATCGTGCCTTTGAAATTTGCAGCCAGGGTGTTCAGATTTTTGGCGGGTATGGATATATTGAAGAATATCCGGTTGCACAGCTTTTAAGAGATTGTAGAATTACAATGCTCTATGAAGGAACAAATGGTGTTCAGGCAATGGATCTTCTTGGAAGAAAACTTGGCCTGAATAAAGGCAAACCTATCATGGATCTGTTTGGTGAAATGCAGAAAGCTGTTGCTGCTGCCAAAGCCCTTCCCGAGCTTGAAAAACAGGCTGTCAAAGTTGAAGAAGCCATGAACAAATTTGCAG
>JAGLLQ010000305.1 GCA_023140455.1 Desulfobacteraceae bacterium
ATTGCTGAAGATACTTTATTAACGTTTTGTCCTCCGGTCCCTTGTGCCCGGATTGCTGAAAGTTCAATTTCATCATCAGGGATCAAAACGTTACAAGAAATTTCTAGCATTACTCCCCGCGCTCAACAGACATAATAAGGCAACTGGGCCCGCCCATTCCCATTTCTTTGGCAAATCCTCTTAACTCAAGATTGCTGGCACTTGCATATTCATGTTTGGGTGTACAGCTAACAACTCTTTGCAGGCTTTTTCCTTCACTTTTTAACATATTTGATCCTTTTACAGGTCTATATTTCAACTATGAACTATTGTGTTGCCAGGGCAACACCGGTTGCAACCATCACACCTCCGGCTGCCTGGTTAAACCTTTTAGCTGTTTTTTGATTTGTAAACATTTGTCGTGTTTTGCTTGCAAGAAATGCGTATGTTCCCAAGACACATGTTACTCCTGTAGCAACTATTATCACAACAACGAATAAATCGATCAATGAGAGAGTTGACAAATTAAGGAATGTAGGCAAAAAGCCACAATAGAAAAGAATGACTTTGGGATTAGACAGGGTGATAAGAAGGCCGCTTATAAAGTTGCCCCATCGTGTTTTTTTGCTCTGTTTGTGCTTGCTGTTTATGCTGTCGGGTTCTTTGCGCCAGATCTTTATGCCTAAAAAGATCAAGTAAATACATCCACAGATTTTTACGATGAAAAATAAATCTCCCATTGCTTGAGCCACTATTGAGAGTCCAAAAACGGCAAATAACAAGAAAATGATATCGCCAACAACAATGCCGCAGATCAAAGAAAAAGCTTCACGAGAACCTGATGCAAGTGCTCTTGCAATGGTGGCAAACATTCCTGGCCCTGGAGTTGCTGCCAGAATAATTATAGCCAATGAAAATCCTATAGCTGAATATATAGTCAAGAGTTACTCCTTTTTAATTATTTTTTGGATGGTTTTTTGATCGTCTTTCATTCCCGCGCTTATAGTTACCAGTTACTCTTGCCATCAATTGCTGTTGTTCAGCAAAGTTTAATAAATTTATATCTTCTATAAAAGAGACAGCTTTGAAACCCCGTAATGTTGTTGCAAGTCTCCCTTTGTGGTTTATAGATATATCTCCATTTTTGGCAACTCTGTGTAAAAAACCAAGGTCATCTTTATATTTATTACCCAAAATATTACCCATAATTATAAAAATTTAATAGTTTTTTAATATCGTATCTAATAGCCTGACTTTTTTCCTGTGATTTGTTCAATATTAATTTTTATTAGTAATGTATTAATAACATTTTTTTCTGGAAGCTCAAACACTCTATCGGTATAGTTTTGCAAAATTATTTCTAAAGCTTTTTGTTTTTCCTCTATTTTCTCAATAAAGTGTGCTTTCCCAAAGCCTATAACACTCCTGAATTTTGCACCCCATTTGCATCCCTTGTCAGATTCCAGTATCTCACAATCAATAGTAAACTCAAAGCAGACTTTATTGTTTTTATTTAATATCTTTATCTTTTTGCCTTCTTTAGCAGAATGCAGGTAAAGTATCTTATCTTTATAACCAAAAGATAAAGGTACAACATATGGAGTATCATTATGAGAAAGTGCCAGATGACACACTTTGGCGTCCATGATTATTTCCTCAATCTCTTTGAGATCAGTTATTTCTTTTTCTTTTCTACGCATTAATTTAATATCTCTTTACGGTTGTAATTCGGCTACACATTCGATTTCTACCAACGCATCTAAAGGATTTTTTGAAACTTCGACTGTTGCTCTGGCAGGTTTATTCCCCTGCATCATTTCCTCATATATTTTATTCATGCCCTGGAAATTATCCATATTTTTCAAATACACGTTTGTTTTTACAACGTTTTTGAGGGTTAAACCGAAACCTGCCAAAACAGCTGAAAGATTATCTAATACCTGTCTTGTCTGCCCTTCAATAGTAGTAGCATCCACTTTCATTGTATCAGGGTGTAACGGGGCCTGGCCCGAACAAAAAACTAAATTCCCAGTTTTTACGGCATGCGAATATGGTCCTAAAGCTTCTGGTGCATTTTTAACATTAATAGCTTCCATTATTCTCTCCTTTTTAATTAACCTTTAAATATAGTGTGGTCTTATCAATCATATGTCAACAGTGTTTTTTTACTGATTCCCTCGCTTTAATAAATGATTCCACTGAAACAGAAATATCCTTGGATGTTGTTGCCCATGAACAGACACTGATTCTTATTACATCTTTATTATTAAATTGAGAACCGCCGCACCAGCAGACCCTCATTTCTTGAATTTTTCCCAATATTTTTTTTGTTAATTCATCAGTTTCACAATGAACCAATACCTGGTTAAAAACAACATCATTCAGAATCTCAAAATCATGTGATTTTAATTCTTCTGCAAATTGTACTGCTCTTTTGTGCAACCCGTACACCATTTCATCTATTCCATCCCTGCCAAGGTATTTCATGGTTGCCCATAGTTCAATAATCCTTGCTCTTCTTGACATTTCAGGAGTGTAGAACATGCCGTCTCTTTTGTCACCCAGAACAATATAGGAGCCTGTCATATGCAAAGCGGAAACCAAGGCCTCTTCATCTTTACAAAGAACTATCCCGCAATCATAAGGTGTGTTTAGTGTTTTATGTGCATCAACACTCCATGAATTTGCTTTTTCCATACCTTTTGTAAGATGTTTTAATTTTGTAACAGCTCCTGCCCATAATCCAAACGCACCGTCAATATGCACCCAGGCATCTGCATTATTTGCTTTTGTGCAAATTTCTTCCAATGCATCAAATGATCCGGAGTTAACGTTGCCAGCCTGAAGAATCAATATAGTATTTTCATCTAACTCAGGAATTGATTCCGGTATAATCCTGCCCTGCTCATCTGTATCAACCCATTCAATATTATTTTTACCAAAACCCAATAAACCGATGGCTTTGAGAACAGTTGAATGTGCCTGATTACCAGTTACAATCCTTATTTTTGGTGCTCCAAATAAGCCTTTTTGATTTACATCCCATCCTTTTTTTTGAAGGACTTTATATCTTGCCGCTGCAAGCCCGCAAAAGGTAGCAGACGAAGTCCCGCTGACAAATCCTGCCACAGTATTATCAGGAAGATTAAAAAGCTGGCGCAACCATTTTTCAACTATAATTTCAAGGTGAGATGATATCGGAGAGATTACCTCCATGCCGGCATTCTGATCCCAGAAATCTGATAATAATCTTGCTGCTAAACCAGCAGGAACAACACTACCGTTTACAAACCCAAAGTATCTGCCTCCAATTTGAGAAACAGTTGCAGGAGATCCATATTGATGCAGTTTGGTTAATGTTTTAATGGCATCTGAAGAAGTTTGCGGAAGGTTTTCATCAAAGTGTTTTAAATCTGAAAGAGCTTCATCAGTTGGATAGATGTTCCTTTCAAATGCATTTGTCAGATATTCATAAGCATACTCATGTGATTTATCAAAGACAAGTTTACTATTTACTTCTTCAAACATTTTATTCTGAATAGAGCTGTTTTCCATTAAATATCCTTATTAGATGTGTTTTTGCAGAGATGACCGTTATCCATAAATTATCATCATTTATTCCAGGATTGAATTTCAACAATATTGCCTTCAGGATCGCGAAAATACACAAGTTTTAAAATACCAACATTGTCAATTTCTTTTTCAGTTACTTCCCCCAACATATCAGCACCGTTTCTTAAGGCAGTGTCTAAGGTCGCTTCAACATCTTTAACTTCAAATGCAATATGTGTAAATCCGGTATGATTGGCCATTAGTGGAGAAGAGTTATGTGTATCTTCATAGGTGAAGATTTCTAAAGTAGGCCCATTATCACCATAGCCAGGCAGTATTAAATGAATCCCTCTTAATCTGGTATTTTTTAAACCGATTGCTTTGTCCAGCCAGTCTCCTGAGAGATTGCGTTCAGGAGGTTTTGTTTTACAATTAAATACGTTGATGTAAAACTTTGATAATAGTTTCCAATCTTTTGCAACAATATTTGTATGTGCAAATCTCATATGCAATTTTTCCTTTATTTTTTAATCCTCAGAAAGGTTTAGTTTAATTCCTTATTTTTTATCCCTAAGCTTATCAATTTATAGCCACTATCTGCTTTTAAAAATTCAAAATAATTTTTGTAATCTAAATTTAATATGCCTTTTTTGTCCCTGTGAGAGGCTACAACAGTAAAAGCCGGATTATGCCATTTCCTGGAGTTCCCACAGGAGTCAAAATATCTGGCATAGTTTTCACTGTCAAAAATATAGGGATTCAGGTCACCTTTACGAGCAGAATATTGTAATGTCCCTTTGTAAAAAGCATTAATCTGTCGAAGCAGGACCTCCTTATTCTTTATTAAAAAAGAAGCGGCCTCTATTTTAATCCACTCTGATTTGCTTTCTGACCAGAAAGTAATGTTAGTAAAGCAGATATCTTCTATTGAATTAATATTTTGTGCTGTTAGAAATTTTGATTTAAACCACTGGTTAAATTCTTTTTCAAAGTTAATAAATGAATAATACTTTCCATTTGTTCCTTTAAATGTTTCTCTAATCAGGTCTTTTTTTTCAGCTCCCATGATTTTAAGTGAAAACCAGTCAAGGTTTCTTCCGTATTTAAAATTTTTAACAAGAATTTCATTTTTATCATTTATTATGTGGGTTTGCCCCCCTATCCACATAGGATGTTCACATTTGTTCTGATCTGAATACTTTTCTCCATTAAGACAAGTTTTTTCAGCATTTTCCAGGACGACCGCCATATTATTTCGAAAGGGTGAGGCATCATTGTATAGAGCCGGAACAATTTTTTCTCCATTTTTGTCAAAAAACCCAACTTTATCTATAGTTTTATCTCTAAATCTTATTTTGCCTTCATTTTCACAATCTGGCGCATTGTCCCAGAGATAAAGGCTGTCTATCCCGACTTTTTTACCATTTTTCAATAAATAATAACTTTCATAGTGATTCTTATCAATTTGTTCATATACAGCTATTATATTTTTAAACTGCCGGTCCATTGCAAATGTGAATTTTGGATTAATTTTGATATTTTTATTAGAATCTTTATATCCGATTAATTCTGTTTGCTTATCCAGAAATAAAGTCCATATTTCAGGATCCTTTGCATAAGAGATATCTAAATGAAACCCTGTCAAAATGAAAATTATCAATGCAATTTTTACTTTTGAACACATGGTTTACCTCCGAAATAAGTAGGGATTAAATATTATCAACTGTCTCTTTTTAATAGTTTACCTGGCCACTTGTTTTTAACATCTTCTTCGCCAGTATAGTAAGAGATCTTTGACTCTTTATTAAATATGTCCAGTGCAGGCAGAATATTGATTTTTCCTGAATCCGGGTATTCACATACATCAATATTTGCCCTGGTGCGCAGGTCTATATAGACTAACTGCTCGTCACTATGATTGTAAAGTTGGTGCGTACCTGCAGATCCCTCTTCAAAGAATATAATATCCCCTTTTGATATTGTCTGATATCCTTGGGGGGAACGCAAAGTCGATGTGCCTTCTAAAATGATAAACAGTTCTTCAGCATTTCGATGAAAATGATATGGATAAGAAAACTTACCTGGGGATAAAGACTTTATGTCAAAATGCAAATACTTTGACTTGGATATTTCTTCCAATGGCAGGCTCGATTTCCAGGAGAAATCAGGAATTGGAGATTTGTTTTTTTTTAGTTTTATTTCGGAAAGTCTGTGAATCAAAGGCATTTTTCTATTCTCCTTTTAAATTAAAGGACAGTATATCATATGTATGCTACAGCGCGAACTGGTGAGCCATCTGCTTTTTCAAAATTTAAAGGAAAGCATGAAAAAGCAAATTGATTGTAAGGTAATTTATTAAGATGCTTCAAATTTTCTATTATAATTGTATCATTTTGCAAAAAAGTTTTGTGTACTGGATAGTTTTGAGTGTCAACCGTATCCGCAGAAATCGTATCTAAACCTAATCCCTTTAAATTGAAGTTCCCCAGCCATTGAGCTGCTTTTAAAGATAAAACAGGATAATTGGAAAAATATTTATCATCCCCCCAATATCGGCTCCAACCTGTATATATTATGAGGAAGTCAACTTGACTAATTATTGATTCATGGGGTTTCAGCTCTTTAAGCCCAATAGTCCGACTTTGCATATGATCTGTGTTTAATAGCAATGCTTTTCCATAAAATTGTTCAATCGGTAGCATATCAAGAGTTTTCGCATTTTTAATAAGATGAGCAGGCGCATCAATATGAGTACCTGTGTGTGAATGAAAAGTAATTTTCTTTTCAAGAAACCCTGTCTTATCAATGGAGCACCCTGTGATAAATACAGGTGGTTCTGTGCCTGGATATACTGGCATATCAGGTGATATAACATGAGTTAAATCAATTATATTCATAAAGACTTTCCTGGGTCATGGCTTTTCGTCAATTATAATCCTTGGGATTGTAAATTGAAACATTTTTGATTCGTACGCTGGCAGATTGCCACCTTCACCTTTGCCGTCACCGTTACAATCCAGATATACACCATCTGCACTCTTTATTGTACCCCTTTAAAGTTTTCATGTTCCCTCTTTCCCATCACAAATATTGTTGTAATACCTTCTAATCTTTCAGTGTATCTTTAAATAAAAAGGTTCAAAAATAAACAGACGGGTTGGAAAGAATTTGTCTATCTATTAAGGCAGCATTCCATTTGCACCAATGATTATTCGTACAGGTTTTTGAAAAGTCAATTCTGCTTTTAAGGCTGAAGAAGCGTTTATCCAATTATTCCATTCCTGATCTGCAAAATTATTGGCATTGCTGAAGTCTTGAATAGTGTCAAGATAAGAACCATCAGATAATTCAAAGTTTGCCCAGGAGATATTATCGAAATCATTTTCAGAACTTATTTCTGGGATTGATCCATCTTTGGGTGGAGTATCCAATCCATAGCGGGGTTCACTTACATGTTCTTCAATTACAAAATATTTGCCTGGGTTCTCGGCAGTCTTTACTGCAGCATATTCATTAAATGGAAAGCCCAGGAAAGTAATATCAGGTAATGCCTGGGCTCCAAAAATTGGATAGGTTTTAGGATGCTCATCCAATATACTTTCTATTGTTGCTTCTAAATTTTCAGAAGGGATCTCATCAACAGGCAGGTTTTCATAATATTCTCTGATTTTTTCTTCCAATGCAGGTATGACAAATTCAGGATTATCCATATCTGGCCTGTAACCGTCTACTGCATAGATGATTGCATTTGGATATCTCTTGAGTAAATCACCGCGTATGGTTAATACCAGCTTTTCTTCAATCTCGCCAGCATTCTTTCCCAATCTTTTCTTCCATAAATGGATTGGTTCAATATCCATTCTGCTTTCTTTAATATAATTTTTTTCAACCATTTTATTAATAAATGGGTTGAATGCTTCAAATACATCATTTGATATATCTTTGAAAGTATCTGGATAGTTATGCCTAAAGCGTTTAATCAGCTTCCCAAGTTCATTGAGAATTTTTGTTTTGTTTTCTTCGCTAAGATTTTCTCCATTAAATCTTGATGAGGTGATCAGGGTGCCATACATTTTTTTCAATTCCCGTAAAAAAAGTCTGGAATGTCTGTATATGATCATCTCTTTTTTTTCTTTATCCAGCTCTTCAATAAATTCTATACCATGCTCTTCCAACCATTTATCCAACATGATCTGCTTTTCTGATGGCGTTGGCATGTTGTAGCTTACATCCCAGAACTGGCGGAAATAACTTCCCCTTTGATCAGTTGGATACCCCCGCCATAATAATTCTGAGCCCAGTTCATGATTTAGGCCGCACATAAAAGCTTCCAGAAATCTAGGGTTGGTTTCAAGTAATCCTATGGTATTAGGTTTTATTTTTTCAATGCCGGGAAGGAACAGGTTTTTTGAAAGTTCCAGAAGTGATTCATTCATGGGCTGCGGGAACTCAGGAGCTGCCATCAAAGGATCAAGACTATCACCTTCCACCTCTTTAAATTGTGATTGAAGGACGCCATCTATTCGGAGAAGCTGTTTAGTGTTAAGCAGAAATGATTTTTCAGGATTTAAAGAGTGCAGAATTTGAACTTTTAAATCCTGTAATTCTACTTCAGGATCATCAACAACAGATATTTCACCAGAAGAAAAATTGAAATTCAACCAATTTTCTAAAGTTTTTCCAATAGTGTTAGTGCTTGTTGTTTGATCACTTAAACCCTCAATAGGTGGAAAAGGAGGATTATTATTACTATCAAATACCTTTGAAATGAGCTCTGTATTTATTAACGATTCAAAAGGGCTTGATATTAATGCATTTACATCTGGAGCAGTAACAATATGAGTGCTGCGGAATGTTGTTGCCGGAGGCGGGATCAGCATATTGTTAGTAATATCATCTATTGTCATGGTGCCTGAAGGCTTTACATTATCTTTTTTAATAGCAAGTCTGCCATCCATAAATTTTTTAAGGATGTTATTTCTGCCCGGAGTGTATTCAAGAGCCCTTTTTTTATGCATTTTGGTATTTATTGTTTGAAAAGCTGAATTAATTACAGCTTTTGGAATCAGAGTTTTGTGATCCAGATAGTTTTGAACAGTTATCGTTTCTTCATTTTTATCTACAATTATTTTTTTTTGAAAAGGGATGGCAGCTGAGATAAACTTCTCTGCTGAAAATTTGGCTATACGGTTTAGAATGTTTTTAGATGATTCTCTGGCAAATTGTTTTTTCCGCAGCAGGTCATTAACACTCTCCACCGCCCCAAGTTGATCCCATGCGGAAGCCATCAGGTCCTCTTGGTTTTTCCGGACTACTTGTGTCCCTAAAGCAGCTTCTGACCTATGCCTTGGATCAAGATTCAGTTCATCAACCCAGTTTTTTTGATAGCTTGCGTCAACAAGAAATTTCTTATTATTTTTTATCCTGTATTTTCCATAATGCCATCTGCCATAAACAGGTGGTACAATAGTTGGCAATGGGGGCATTACAAAACTTGACTCACTGGTTAGGATATCGAATTGCTCCAAAGCAAGATCTTCAGCAATTGGCTTATTAATCAAAGATGCTAATTCACTTTGAAACTCCAAATCAGAATCGGGCGGGATTATGAATGTACCAATAACATCTAATATGCCTCTTTGAGAAGAAAATTCAATTTTTATTTTATATTCTATATCAGGTAACAGGTCGATTAATTTAACCGAATGTATATTTATATCTGAGTCACTGTTTATTGTATTGGTAAATCCTGATTCGCCATACTTAAGACAAGACTCCCCATGTGATGATGTTTGCCAGGAAACTATAGCCGCATTTCTTACAGGCTCTAATAACATCTCAATTTTATATATATTATTAGAATCATTAATATCCAGGCAGGGATCAGTTCCCCATGGAGTATATTTTGTGTCCAACGATTGAAGAGCACCTTCCATACCCAGTGTGTGTGCATTTTTTCCTTCAACTTTTACACTTCGATTAACCCCTGTGGTTCCATAACCTGG
>JAGLLQ010000306.1 GCA_023140455.1 Desulfobacteraceae bacterium
ATCACTCATTTAAAGCCGTCAGTTATAGGACATTTCGATTTAATCAGAATTTTTGACCCGGATTATAAAAAACACATTAAAAGCAAAAAAACCTGGGGTAAAATTGTAAGGAACCTTGAAGCCTGTAAAAAAAATGACCTTATCCTGGATTTTAACACAAGAGCTTTAAAAAAAAATGCCAGTGAACCTTATATTACAAAGCAAATTTTACAAAAAGCAAAAGAACTTGATGTTAAAGTTGTACCAGGAGATGATTCCCACGGCACAATGGATATTGGTACTGATATTAAAACAGGAATCAAGATACTTTCCCAAAAAGGGTTCAATACTGACTGGCCTGAGCCAAAGATTTATACAAACATTTAACCTGTATAGATTCCTAAAGGAAAAATATGAAAGCTGTTGTACAAAAAGTATCAAAAGCCAATGTAAAAGTTGAAAAAGCAGTTATTGGTGAAATTCAAACAGGCCTTGTTGTACTTTTAGGAGTAGGACATAATGACACTGAAAAAGAGGCAGATTATCTTGCCGGCAAAATAGTTAATTTAAGAATATTTGAAGATGATAATGGAAAAATGAACAAATCTCTCATAGATGTAAAAGGTGACTTGCTGGTAGTTTCTCAGTTCACATTAATGGGAGATTGCAGTAAGGGCAGAAGACCTTCTTTTATAAATGCTGCACCGCCTGATATGGCAAATAAACTTTATGAATATTTTATAGAACAGACAAAAATAAAAGGCATTAAAACCGAAACAGGAAAATTTCAGGCTCTTATGGATGTATCCCTTGTAAATGAAGGGCCTGTCACCATCCTTCTTGATACAGAAACCTGAATATAACACCACAATTATGAAACTTCAAAATATATCAATCATCTTAGTTGAACCCCAGGGGCCTATAAACATAGGTGCCTGCTGCAGAGTTATGAAAAATTTTGGATTCAGTGATTTAAGGCTTGTAAACCCATGTGCAGGGTACAAATCAAAAGATGCCAGAAAAATGGCATTAGCGGCACAGGATATACTTAAAACAGCAACAATATATAAAACCCTTAAATCAGCTCTTGAAGACTGCAATATTGCTTTTGGGACAACAAGGCGTTCAGGAAAATACAGAAGCAATTTTATTACACCAAACAAAACTGCTGAAAGCATTCATCAATATGATAATAATACAAAAATCTCCCTTGTTTTTGGACGAGAAGACAATGGTTTGACTACTGATGAACTTAAATCCTGCCAGAAATTTGTAACAATACCCACAGATGACGCCTTTGCATCAATGAATCTTTCCCATGCAATAACAATATTGCTTTATGAGATCAATGCTGCAAACAGAATCAATGACAATTCAATCGCATCAAGATCAAAAATGGATAAAGGTCTTGCAAATGGTAAAGAATTGGAACAGATGTACAGCCATATGCGCGAAACTTTAATAAGAATTGAATATCTTGACCCGCAAAATCCGGATCATCTCTTGAAGAGCTATCGGAAAATATTTGGTAAAGCCGAACTTACAAGCCGTGATGTAAGAATAATTCGCGGACTTATAAGCAAAATAGACTGGGTAAACTCTCAGAGAGGATAACTGATAAAATATTATTAAAGCATTGATCTTAATTCGTAAGTACGATATATTTATTGGAGATTTCATGATGTATAATAGTTGCAACGATTTAATTGATGCTGGATAATAGTATTCAGGCCGGATTCATATAGAATACGATTTTGATTGTCCTGGGTACCGGAATCTTTTTTGGAAAGGAGATACAATAACAATGGCTCATATTTTAATTATAGATGATGACGAGCAAATACTTACCATGCTTAAACAAGCCATTGAGCGTAAAGGATATAAAGTAACCACTGCTATTAATGGAAAAGAAGGAATAAAACTGTATAAAGAGACTCTTGCTGATATAGTGATCACAGATATTGTTATGCCTGAAATGGAAGGCCTGGAAGCTATAAGAAGACTACGCAAGGAATATCAAGATATCAAAATAATTGCTTTGTCTGGTGGTGGATTTGTCAGTCCGGATGAATACTTAAAATTAGCAAAACAATTTGGAGCAAAATATGTTTTTGCCAAACCTGTTAATTTACAAGATTTATTCAATGCGATAAAAGAACTTACAGAATAAAGAAAGCCTTTTTAACTTCTAATACCTGTTATTCAAATAATTCATCAAAGAGTTCTCTTGCTCTTTCTATGGAATAATCAAGGACATCTTTGCCCTTCTCTGTTATTGTGTAGTACTTCCTTATTTTCCCTTTTATAGTTTTCTCCTCTATCTTAAGATATCCGTCCTTTTTCAAATTGTGAAAAATAGGATAAAGAGTTCCAAACGATATATCATACCCGTGCCTCTCAAGTTCTTTCTTGAACTCCTTACCGTATATTGGCTCTTTTTTGGCATGAAAAAGTATATGAAGATTTATAAACCCGAGGAAAAATTTTCTTACCAGTTTATCTGATAGCTCGTTGATTTGTTGTTCCATTCTGCCTCCTTATCAAATTTCTTTTGGCTTCTTTGTTATTATCAAGCTGATCAG
>JAGLLQ010000307.1 GCA_023140455.1 Desulfobacteraceae bacterium
AGATGCCTTGTTTTCCGTTTTTTGGCAAAAAACTTAAGCGGAACACCTATGGCAATTGCAGGAAGAGCAATTGCAGAAAGCTTAAAAGCAATCAATTGTGCAGTAATAGTCGTGCCTATATTAGCTCCAAGAATGATCCCTGTTGCCTGGGTAAGAGTCATAATGCCTGCGCTGACAAAGCCTATCAGCATGACTGTTGTTGCAGAAGAAGATTGAATAACAGCAGTTATTCCAGCCCCTGTAGCACAACCCAATATTCTATTGGATGAAACAGCCTCTAGAATCTTTTTAATTTTTTGCCCGGCAATCATTTGAAGACCATCGGTCATGGTTTTCATGCCAAGGATAAAAAGTCCCAGTCCACCAAGAGTTTGAATAAGTATTCCTATTAAGTTCATTTTATTCTCTTAACTTTTTTGTAATAAAACTTTAACATTCCCCTAACAAAACTCCGATAATTAATATATTAAATTAAAAAAAATTTCAATAGTCTTATTGAAAATCTAAAAAAACCACTTTTGCATAACTATTTGAAATTAAAAGATATTTTTTTCTAATTATCTTTATATAATTCCCTAACAAAATTCTAACATAACTGCCTTATCATCTAACTCAAGTTCTAATTATAAGAATTGAAAATTAATTAAAAGAAAAAGTGAAAGGAATAAAAATGAAACACTTTATTAAATTAATGATTTGCCTTTTGTTTGTAACCTTTTCTTCACCTCTTATAGCAGGTGAACTCACACTTAAAGGCTCAACCACGGTTCTTCCCATAGCTCAAAAATGTGCTGAAGCATATATGGCTGAAAATCCAGATGTTAAAATAACTCTTTCAGGAGGCGGCTCAGGAAATGGTATAAAAGCTATAGTCGACGGCACTGCCGATATTGGCAACAGCTCAAGATTTATTAAGAACAAAGAAGTTAAGTTTGCTCAAGCAAAAGATGTATATCCGGTCCCTTTTAGAATAGCTTTAGATTGCATTGCTCCAGTTGTTCACCCATCAAACAAAATCTCTGACCTTACTATGGAGCAATTACAAAATATTTACCTTGGAAATATCACTAACTGGAAGGATGTTGGCGGGGAAAATGCTAAAATTGTTGTAATCTCAAGGGATAGTTCATCTGGTACTTTTGAAGTATGGAAAAAACTTGTTATGCACAAAAAACGGGTTATGCCCAGAGCTCTTACAATTCCTTCAAATGGTGCAATTGTCCAGGCTGTGTCCAAGACGCCAGGTGCAATCGGCTATATCGGACTTGGTTATCTTACTGATGATATTAAAACTGTCACTGTCAACGGTATTCAAGCAACTGAAGAAAATACTCTTAACGGATCATTTCCTGTTATAAGACCAATGTTCATGTTCACAAACAATTGGCCGGAAGGTGAAACAATGCGCTTTATAGCGTTTGTGCTCTCTAAAAAAGGGCAGAAGCTTGTTGCAGAAGCTGGTTCTGTACCAATATTCTAATATATACACGCGGAGACAGACAATTGTCACAATTAAACATGGAGAAAGGGGTGCAATTCTTATTTTTGGGAGTTGCACTCCTGTCAATAACTCTGCTCTTTCTGATTATGCTTTTCTTATTTATGGAAGGAATTCCCGTGTTTGAGCATGTTTCAGTAAAAGAGTTTATCTTTGGATCATTCTGGTACCCAACCGATGATGACCCTGCTTTTGGAATTTTCCCCTTGATAGTTGGATCACTCACTGTTGCTGTGTTCTCTGCAACTCTTGCCATTCCCCTAGGTATTATGACAGCTGTATATATTGCGGAAATTGCAGATAAAAGAGTTGCAGAAATTGTAAAACCAGTTGTGGAACTAATGGCAAGTATGCCTTCAGTTATTATTGGCTTTTTTGGTATGGTTGTTGTTGCACCTTTTTTACAAAAGCTTTTTAATATCCCAATCGGGCTGAACCTGTTTAATGCAGGATTAATGCTCGCTTTCATGGCAATCCCAACCATTTGCAGCATATCTGAAGATGCCATATTCAGCGTACCTTCAGCTCTGAAAGAAGGCTCCTATGCACTGGGGGCAACACACCTTGAAACTATTATCAAAATAACAATCCCGGCATCTTTATCAGGTATATCAACTGGTGTAATTCTTGGATTATCAAGGGCAATAGGAGAAACAATGGTTGTGTTGATGGTTGCAGGAGGTGCTGCTATAGTACCTGAATCTCTGTTTGACCCTGTCCGTCCGATGCCTTCCACCATTGCTGCTGAAATGGCTGAAGCCCCTTACCACAGTGATCATTATTATGCTTTGTTTGCTATCGCCATAACACTTTTTATCTTTACATTTATTTTTAACATTGCAGCAGATTACATCTCCTACAAATATAAACAAACAGAAGAGAACTACTAATAATGTTACAAAAAATATCCTG
>JAGLLQ010000308.1 GCA_023140455.1 Desulfobacteraceae bacterium
GGGTCCAGCATGGATATTTTTTTAATAATCGATTCAATCAAAGATTCATGCCGGTCATTTTTTTGAAGTCTTAAACCTGTTAATGCTAAAGAGAGGGCTTCAATAGCATTATCAGGCTCCCATATTTCAAGTTTAAACTTTTCAATATAATCTAGCATATCGTCAATAAATGATGCTGCAATCTGGATCTTTTTTAAATTAATCAATACCCTGCATACATTCATTTTCCATAAAAATCTTTCTCTTTCTGATCTGGATTTGGAAGAGCAATCCATTAAAAGAGCTATTGCCTGATCAGGCTTTTTTTGCTTAATAAGCTGTTGAGCTTCATTCATCTGTTGTGAAATAAGTTGTTTTAAAGAATCTGCAGTGCCAGTTCCTGAAGTATCGTCAGAACTGTTTTGGATAATTTTGCTCAGCCACTCCCTTGTTACACCATCGGCAAAAGGGGTTCCATCAGAAAAGCACATCTGCTCAATGCCTTTAAGCCGTCCGACAAAAAGTGCTGTTTCCATCTCAATTGCCCTGCATACATCCTCATGTCCCAACTGCTCCATACATTCCGCCACATACCTGCTCAAATCCAGCCAGAACAAAAATTGCCTGACATTTGATTCACATGAATCTGCAAGGTCCTCCCAGTTTGAATTGTCATATAGAGTTGCCATTGCACTGACAATCTGATCATCAGGAGGAGGTATCATTGTTTTGCCTCCGGTTGCTGTGGGAAGATCCTCAATGGGTATCCATGCTGCTATCCGGTTCAACCTGTATGGAACAGGATCAAAAGGATCCTCTGCAATCAGGTTCGAAGCTGATTTGCCAATAACATCAAAGCCATGTTCAAGCATGGCATCGGCTGATATATCAGAATCCATACTAATGTTAGAAGCAGATGTTTTCTGTGATGTATCAGCCCCGGATGAATTCTCATTTGAACCGGCTTCGGCTGCAGACTCTTCCTTTTTTTCATTTACAGCGGACTTGATTCTTTTAATCAGCGGAAGCAAGAGCGGGGCATCTTCCATATTCTCCCCAAGGAACTCATCTATTGCATTGAAATTACCGATAAATTCATCCCGTTTTTCTTTTTCCCATGTTACAGCTTCTAAATCATTTATAAAATCAGAAGTCTTTTCTTCCCACCAGGCAAGGATTCCCCGTCTGCCCTTCATACGTTTTTTTGGAGGGAACATAGGCTCCCAGAAATTTTCCAAAAGCTCCTTGAGTATATGTACGCCCTGAAAAAGTCCTTCAATGCCCTTTGTTTTTATCAACCCGTAACAAAGATAGCATGCAACCTGTAAATGCTTTGATTCTTTCTCAAGTATATCAGAAGAAAGAGAAACAACATTATCCCAGTCAATTTCAGAACCTCCTGAAATTGTCCCCATCTTTGACATTTCCTTCGAAAGATCTTCAAAGCCCGGTTCATATCGCACATCTTTACCCGCAGGTTCATCTTCTGATACAGGTGTTTTCCCTAATTCTAATAATTCCATAATGCTTTATACTATTCCATTTCCTTATTAATTGAAGCAAATCTCCTGATCCATGGAGAATTTTTTTTAACAGAATCAGGTAATAAAGCCATTGTATTCTGTGCTGCTTTAAATGATTCAAAAGACCCGCAGATCACATTGAACTTTAAACCACCATTGATATGACTTTTATATATTGCACATTTATTGGTCAATTTGTGCTGTTTGATAAAATCAATTAATTTATCTCTGTCAGGTCCCATCATAAGATGAATCGTATAATGATTCATATTTTGTTTATCAATCAAAATATTTGACAAGGCATTGGAACCGGAAGATTTTTGATCAGCATTAAGGTTATCTACTCTTTTAATCTTCTTTGTATTTCTTTTTTCTTCAAGAGCAGGAAGGTCTCCTTTAAAATTATAGGAAAGTGTAATTGAAGAGATTTCTTTCTTTAAAAGCGCTTCTTTTTGTTCAGGGAATTCATCACATAAAAAAGTTTTTGAATCGTATTTGAAATCCTTAACAAATTCAAAAAAACTTTCATATTCTTTTGTCAGAGTAATCTCCGGGAAATGTATAATAATTAATACTTTCCCGCAATTTTGTGGCTCCCAGTCAAAAGTAACAGATTCAGGATAATTATTATTTGCAAAACGAATTACAGTATCTTTACATTTCATCCATAAAATGCTTGTCTCAGGTTTAATTTGAGCTGATTCATTTACTCCCATTGGAAGAGCTTCCATGGTTATATTGTAGGAATCTTTTAACAGATCAAATGGTTTGGGACCGGAATCATCAGGCAGCATTTGCTTTGCAACAGGATATTTGGATTTTCTGCTGTCAAGGTTTGTAAAAATAACATCAGGTATGGAAGGAGCGCCTCTAGTTAAAAAATCAAGCACAGGTTTAATTCCATTGATCTGATATGAAATATTAATATCTGTTACATTATTGTTAATCAGATATCCTGATTGCTCCGGGAAATCAGCAATATTAAAAATTTTTGTGCCGTCTTTAAAGTCCATAAGAAAATTGGCAAATCCAAGTTTGCCTTTATACTGCTTTTTTAATACTTCATCTCTGAATTCAATGGCTAATGTTACATCACCACAAGTTGCAGGGTTATATAAAAACTTTTGAGTTTCCAGAAAATTATTGTTAATAAATTCTGTACGCTCATCAGCACATTCCAGTGTGAGAGTACTTGAATACGGTCTTATCATGGATTCTTTGTTCACAGTCATAGGGGCTGTCTGAATATTAACTGCATATTCGTTTTGCTGCTCAAGGGATGACTCTTTCCCTTTATTTAATAATTTAAAAAACCTTTTATTAAAAGGCAGCCGTAATCCAAATGCTGTTTTAGAAAAGAATCCTGTTCTGGATTGATCTATAAAGGGTGCAGCCTCATCATTGATAAATTTCCAGACAACTCCGTTATTTCGATCAAACAGGATAGAGTAATAATTTTCAGCATCAATATTATATGAAACACTTAAAATCATCTCTTCCCATTTACCCTGGAGGTATTTAGAACTGATATTAACTCCATAGACTGCCAAAAAATCATAGGGTCCCTGGAGCAAGTCTACTAAAACAGGCGATGCTTCTTTTTGTTTAAGAAAAATTTTTAATTTTATCAAATCATCATATGTTTTATTAAACGGCTCTTTTTGCTTGGATTGATCTGACAATGCCTTAAAAAAGTCTGCAAACATAAGAAAACATTTTTCATTATATGAGGTGGCTGTGGCAAGAGTTTTCAGGCTCGCAGTATAATCATTCCATATCTTGGAAAGGGTTAGATTATAATCAATATCAGCTGCTTCCAACCTGTCCATAACATTATATGTTTTTTCAGATGCTTTTTCAATTTTATTAGTTAGTTTTTCCTTAGTCATTGCAAGCTTTGCCAGAACAGATCCTTTGGCTTTCTTTGTTTCTGTTTCTGCCAGATATCTGATTTTTTTAAGCCGGATCACAGTATCTGCAAAGGCTGGCCTAAGATCATCATCGGTTTTAATATATTCAAACTCATCACCCATTTTCCCAAGCAGTAGAAAGTATGGGTTATGATCTGTAGTCATTAAGGTTGCAATATCATTCCAATTATCAATTAAGGTTTTCCAATCCTGGCCTTTGGGAAAAGCTGCAGCAAAATCAAACCAGGCACTGTAAAACTCTTTTGAATACCATTCCCAGAAACTTTGTTCCATCTTTTCAAACTTAACCTGTCCAGGATAAGCTTTCTGAATCAACTCAATAAATTTACCAATTTCATTTCTGCCAGCCTCTGTAAAGGCACCATTTACAAACAATTTTGCATTGCCGTCCGGGTTGTTGATAGTATATCCTTTAATAAAATCTGCAATGAGAATATCAGGTGTTGAACATACTGACTGGCTTATAAGCCATTGAAAATCTCCTGTTTTATCAGCTATTGTTGCAAGCTGCTTCTGGAACTCTTCAAGCTTGATACTGCTCTGATTTTCGTCTCTGTTCCATTCAAGGTAATTAAAATATATCCCAGCAAATTTTGCGGCTATGGGTGCCGGGAGTGACCTTTTCAATTTCGGGAAGAGGCTGCCTATGCTTTTTTCAAATTCTTTCTTATCTGGTAAGGATTTTCCATTTATAGAACTTTTTAAAATAATTAT
>JAGLLQ010000309.1 GCA_023140455.1 Desulfobacteraceae bacterium
CGGTGGAAGAAAAGACAACCAGATACAGCATGGGTTAAACTAATGCATCAAAATTTAATATGCCATGCTAAATTCTTATTATGGCCAATATTCAGTTTATTGCTTTTGCTATTTTTCTTTATCATTTAAATCAAGATCAAAGATTTGCCGTGCAGCATTAAGATAAAAAGAGTTCTCACGATGTGCTCCGGGCTCTTTTAAAAACCTGATGGGATCATGCATTATTCTGCTGGCTATTGCTTTTGTCATCCTTTTTATGGAATCAGCATCTTTTTCTGAGAGGTGACCCATTGTTGAAAGAGTCTTTTCAGTCTCGATTTCAGTGATTTTTTCTATTTTTTCTTTAACTGCGACAATTGTTGGAACAACTTCAAGGTCTTTAAGCCATTTTCTGAATTTGATAACCGCTTCTTCAATAAATCTTTGGGCCTTGACAGTCTCTTTTTCCCTCTGTTCAATATTTTCATTTACAATATTTTGAAGATCATCAATATCATACAGGTATGTGTTATTAATTCTGTTGGCTTCAGGATCAATATCCCTTGGCAGGGCAATATCTATGAAAAAAAGAGGGCGGTTCTTCCTGGTGCGCATAATTTTTTTAATTTGCTGTTTAGTTAAGATATATTGAGTTGCACCTGTGGAACTTATTACAATATCAACTTCTTGCAGCATAAGTTCCATCTCTTCAAATTTAACAGGTTGGCCTTTAAATTTTTCTGCAAGATTAACTGCATTTTCAAATGTTCTGTTGGCAACAATAATTTTTTCAACATTATTGGATAAGAGATGTTCCACAGCAAGCTCTGCCATCTCTCCCGCACCAATCAGCATTACACTTTTTGTGGATAAATCACTGAAGATTTTGCCTGCAAGCTCTACTGCTGCATAACTGATTGATACTGCATTGTCGCCAATTCCGGTCTCCTTTCTGACTTTCTTTGCAATACTGAAGGTCTTGTGCAAAAGTCTGTTTAAAATCACTCCTGACGAATTGTTTGCAGTTGCTGTTCTAAAGGCAGCCTTTATCTGTCCCAATATCTGGGGTTCTCCGATTATCATTGAGTCAAGACTCGATGCAACTTTAAAAAGGTGGTCTACAGCGTCATCATTTTTATAAATATAGAGTGCATCTTCAAATTCTGATAAAGGAATATTTTTAAATTCAGATATGAAGTTTTTAATTGTTTCAATATTGTTTGTACCATCTGGAATGTGTAAAATTTCAGTCCTGTTGCATGTGGAAAAAAGGAAGACTTCTTTGATATTCTCTTTTTGTTTAAGCTTTTCAATTGCCTGGACAGTTTCATCTTCTGAAAAAGCTATGCATTCTCTTATGTCCACTGAAGCAGTCTTGTGATTTGCACCGATTAGTATTATTTCCGGTATTGTTTCTCTAATTGTCATAGCTAAAATTTCATAACCTTATTACTAAACTAATTTGTAAAAACCTGATGGTGGCTTCCAATAAATAGATTGACTCCAAGAAATGTGAAAAGAAGCGCAGCAAATCCAATTATGGTCATTATTGCAGATTTTTTTCCCTGCCATCCTGAAACCAGGCGACAATGCAAAAGTGCTGCATAAAAAAGCCATGTTGCAATGGACCAGATTTCTTTTGGATCCCAGCTCCAGAAACTTCCCCATGCTGATTTTGCGTAGATAAAACCTGTGACAAGCCCAAAAGTGAGCATTGTAAATCCAGTCACTATGCAGAGATAACTTGTATAATCCAACAGATCAAGAGATGGAAGCCTGCGAAAAAAGAAACCGGTTTTTTTGCCTTTTATACCACTTTCCTGAATCAGATATAAAATCCCGGCGCCGCATGCTAATGCAAGAGAAGCTTCACCAATAAATATAAGACTTATATGGGAAACAAGCCAGATGCTTCGTATGGCGGTGATTTCTTTTCCAGTCGATGCAGGCATAATAAGTGCTATTGTCATAACAAAGACAGTAAGAGGAGATGCAAAAACTCCAAGTATTTTTAATTTTGAGCGGTATCGGAAAAATAAAAATACACCTGCCAGAGCCAGTGCCGCAATTGACAGGTTCTGTCCCATATCATGAGCAGGCAGTGTTCCTGTAGAAAAAGATTCGATTATTATGGATATAAGATGGAATAGAAATCCTGCGCCCAGAAATAATAGAGCAACCGTTTCAATTTTATCTTTTTGTTTAAAAAGGTAAAGAATATAGCCCGCCATGCTGCCAATGTACAAAATGGTGACAAAAAAGAGGAGCATACTAGTATTTTCGGAAATTGGCATTGTCATTATTTATCTCCTGAAAGAAGGTTCTCATAGGTATAGCCCTTGCCAAGCAGTTTATGGAGAAGATCATTTGTTTTTGCATAATCTTTGTCTTTTATTGTATCTATTAATTCACTATTAATAAGTTTTTGAAATATTATTTTATGTTCATCAGGAGCATGGCTTTTTGAAAGTAGTCTTTTTCTGATTTTGCCCATAATATAAAGAAAATCAGCATATTCACTACCGAATTCATGCTCCATATCCTCTTTAATTTTTTTTGCAAGAGCAGGGCTTTTGCCAGATGTTGATATAGTTATTAAAAGATCATTTCTATCAACTATTGAAGGTAGGATAAAATCGCTTTCTTCTGGAAGGTCGGCAATATTACAAAGTATTCCTTTTTTTTTTGCTTGCATGCTGATTTTAAAATTTAATTCAGAATTATTTGTTGCTCCAATAACAAGGAACATGTTTTTAAGGTCATTATCCTTATATTCTTTTTTTAAAAACATTACGCCCTGGCTATCAAGACCTTCAAAAGCAGAGGAAAACTCAGGGCTTATCACTGTTGTTACAGCACCGCATTTGACCAGTAAAGAAGCCTTCCTGGCACCAACCGAGCCACCACCGACAACAAGGCAATTTTTATTTTTGATATTAAGGTTAATTGGATAATATTTCATATAGTTAATTTTTTATTAATAAAGATCTATTATATATAATATTTTGAAATTATTTTCAATCTCATGCCACGGGGAGGATAATTATTTATTCAGCAGGTTTAAGCTCGATTGCTTTTTTCCATAGCTTACACAATCGAGCTTATTTAGATTTCTTCTATCCTCTAAATAACCACTGCCAGGGAACTACCTGTTAAAACCTGCAATTCTGGTTTCTCATATTATTCTTTTAGCATATCCATATCAATATCCTTTCTTAAAGTCCTGCAGGATATTTTCCCCCCGTAACCTAATCTGAATAACATGATATGAGATTCATTATTGTTTATCTCAAATAAATGTTCATACAATGGCCAGATTTTTCCTAAAAGCTGCTGGTGGCTCAAAGAAAAGTCATGTTTCAGCCCAAGCTCCCATCGTTGACGGAACAGAGTGACCGCTGTCATAGGCTGGAATGAAATCCCAAGCCGGGTGCAGGTCAACCAAAATCTTTCAAGGGCTCGGCCTCCAATAATAAAATCTTTGACAGAGTTACCATTGATCTTGAGTAAGCCCACAGCAGAAGCCTGTTTGATACCCTGGCTTGCCATGTAGGGAATTATTTTTCCCATGCCCGTTTTATTTATCAGATTCATCATGCCCCAGGGGCGGCTGCATTTTAGAAATAATTCTCCGCCAGATCCTGCTTCCAGATTTTTAATTGGAAAGCCGATTCTTTT
>JAGLLQ010000031.1 GCA_023140455.1 Desulfobacteraceae bacterium
GGAGAGCCTACCAGTTCAGGAAGTCGCAGTGACAATAATTCCAGCTTGGATAAATCTGAAATTGTTTCTATGGCAACACTCTCTTGATTGACAAGTAAAGACCTGTAATTAGTTGACCACCTTTTCGCTTCAATCTCAGATTTTGAGAAATATGGTTCAGGAAAACCGCCAAGCTGCAACAATTGAATAAGATCTTTCTCTTTTGTAATGCCTAATTTTTTTATGGATAATGGGTGCAGACGCAGATGATGATATCGTCCCTGGAGGGGATCACCTGACTTGCGGAGAATATCCAGTCTTGCACTCCCAGTAACCATAATAAGGAAGGGTTCAGCTCCAGAGGATTTTGCTGCCATACGCCATATTGCTTTGAATTTACTTCGGAATAACAAAACATTTAAAGGTAGTGTTAAAACTAAAAGATTAAATGCTGCTATGGATGTAAAATATTTAGAGGCTGTCATGTTTAAGTAATTAATGCCAACACAAGAGAGATAGATACTTTAGAATATTTACTTGCGTTGACCCTGAAAATACCCTGGTTTTATATTGACAAACAACATTTTTTTTCTTACAACTGTGCATTATTATAAATGGTGACAGACCTTATATTTCAAAGGGGATACTATTGAAAAATTTATTAGTATGTTTATTAGTGTGTTATATAGCTTTGGCATTTTTACCAGGTTGCAGTGAGAGGCATAATGACCGTAATTGGACTATGGAGCACAGTAGAAAAGTTATGGAAAAAGATAAAGCAGACAAAGCGGCTTTTGGGAAACTGAGTAACGCTGATGTTAAACGTATGAAAGCTATTGATAAGCAGATTGCAAGTGAGAAGCGCATGATGGCCCGCAATAGTGCTAAGATTAAAAAATTGAATGACTTGCCGTATTCGTATGAAGGTGAAGAGATGCGCAAAATTAAACAAGACAGGTATACCAAACATTTGGATGCCGCTATTTGTGATAATAGCAGAAGACAGAAAAGAATCGATAAACTCGAATCAAAAAAGGCAGAAATTTTGAGGCAGGAATCAGCTTCTTGTTTTCCCGGTGAGACATTTATCCAGACAAAAGAAGGAAGGTTAAAACCAATCATGCAAATCAAAGCGGGCGAAATGATAATGGCCTTTGATATAGGTTCACAAACCAATGTCCCAAGAAGAGTCCTTAAAGCTTACAAGGACACGAATAATCA
Organism: Desulfobacteraceae bacterium; assembly: GCA_023140455.1. Next base: position 1,201 of record JAGLLQ010000031.1, read on the forward strand.
CTATTATTTAATCAACAAAGCTATAAAGGCAACAGCATATGAAAGATTTCTGACAACCAATGGTTGGGAAAAAGTCATGAATTTAAAAAAAGGTGATATAATCAAGACTAATCAAGGACTGGAAACCATTGACAGCCTGATTATTGAAAATGGTATTCTTGAAGTTTATAATCTTCAAGTGGAAGAATCCCACACATTCTATGTTGCAGGTCAAGGTGACAAACTCTATCTCGTTCACAATACCAGCGGTGGTGGTAGCAGTGGTAAATAATATTGATTAATAAGGGAATCTAATGAAACGTATATTTATTTTATTTGTGGCATGCATAATTTTTTGTGTTTGTTCTGCTTCTGTTTTTAAAAATCCAGTGGGTCTTGTTGCCAACCAGAAAGCTGATGACTACTATGACAGGAAAGATTACAAATCAGCTTTTATCAATTATAAAAAAGCTTCTGAACTCGGTATACCGGAAGCTCAATATTATTTGGCCAATATGTATTTAGAGGGTAAAGGGTCAAAAAAAAATACAACAGAAGCAATAATATGGTTAGGAAAATCAGCCAATGGTGGGTTCGCCCCGGCACAAGTTTCCATGGGGCTTCATTATCAATTTGGTTCTGGTGTTTCAAAAGATTTATCCCGAGCCTATAAACTTTTTTTGCGTGCAGCTAAGGCTGGCGCGCCTGAAGGACAATACTTTCTGGCATTTTTTTTTGCTACAGGACAAGGTACTGCCAAGAGCAACAAAAAAGCTTTAAAATGGTTCAGAATAGCTAAATCAAATGGTTTTCCTGTACCTTCAAGTTTATTATCTCAAGCTGGAGTTGCATCAATTGGTAAGAAGGGATGGATAGGAACTGAAGAATCAAAAGAAAGTAAACTGGTTTGGCAGATACAGTCAAATTTAACAAAGCTTGGTTACAAACCTGGTCCTGTTGATGGCTTAATGGGCAAAAAGACTGATACTGCAATCAGGTTGTTTCAAGAGAAGAATGGACTGGTTATAGATGGCAAGCCGTCAGACTTGTTACTAATCAAGATTAAGAAAGTATATAATCCCAGTCACAACAAAAAACATTAAAACTATAATGCACTGGGGTTGCTATATTAATATCATATTGTAATGCATTGATTTAACCCATGCGGTGCCTGGTTCTCTTTTTTGGAGCATTCTTATGTAATTTATGGAGGCTTAGAGAGAAAAAACCAAAAAAGACTGATAAGTGAAAATACTTACCAGCCTTAATATAACTGGTGGGCCGTCAGGGACTCGAACCCGGGACCTATTGATTAAGAGTCAATTGCTCTACCAGTTGAGCTAACGGCCCAATATTTTGTTGAAAACGAAAGATAAAATACCAGCAAAAGCCAGATATGTCCATCTTTTTTCGATTGAAGAAAATATGAAAAAAGTATATGAAAATAGATTGACCATTGAACAATAAATATTAATGTTTAGCTCAATGGCTTGTCCAGTGTAGTGCCTTGTATAACAAGTAATTACATAGTTTCTGTATATCATACAATTGTGAAGGATATGTGTTCAAAGCTAATAATAATTTTTTTAATAAAGATGTATCCCTCAAAGATATGGTTGTAAATACGATTTGTTATTTATTTAAATAATGCTATGGCTTATGTCGATCTATATGGCTTGCACGACTGATTCGCCTATGATTGTTATAACTTTAAAAATCGTTCAGACACAAAAGAGTGTAAGCCATACATATCAGCACAGGGTTCTCATATTACTATTTTTATTACTACCTTATCAAAGTAAAATATTTAAAACCTTGAAATAATATTCAAATTTGCTAAATTAGGTTTTTACTGCTTAAGTATTTCTTACAAAGGAGAATATTCCATATGAACCGTATATCTATAATAATTCTAACCTGTATTTTCAGTATTTTATTTTTTTCAAATTCAGCCTTTGCCTTTGATGAAGCAAAAGCAAAAAAAGACTATCAGGGAGCGAGATTTAAAGTCTCTGTCATAAAGGAAAGTCTTTATAAAAATGCTCCTGCAATAGAGGTTATGTTTACTGTTCCTTTAGCAAAAAAATATTTGAAAAAACATTATGTAACGCTTAAAAATGATCAGGGTTCAGAATATTTCATTTTAAGTAAAGACCAGACTAAGGTTATTTTCCCATTTGTAACCCCTGATAAGTCTTATACGGTTGTTGTTCTGAGTGAAGTAAGAGATATAAACAATCAAAAGCTTGATTCAGGTGAAGTAAAGAATATTAAAACAAAAAAGATAAGCCCATATGTCAGTTTTACATCAAGTGGTCATATTCTAAGTTCTTCAAGCCCAAAAAGGATTCCTGTTACCACTTTAAATATAAATGAAGTGGATATTGAATTTTTTGCCATTGACAGGGCAAAGATTTTTGAATTTTTAAACAGGTTAGGCAAAACAGGAAGAGGTAATTATTATAGGATTAATGAAATAAGAAATTATGGAAAGCTTGTTCATTCAGGGCGCTTCGCATTAAACCCAAGAAAAAACCAACGAACAGAATATAATATTGAGCTTGACGGAATTAAAAGTTTATCTGAGCCCGGTCTTTATGCTGCTGTTATGAAGGAGCCCGGTACGTATAAATACAGATTTGAATACACATATTTTATGCATACAGATATTGGTCTGCATGCAAGACGTTATACTGATACTTTTGATGTTTATGCTCAAGATATTACAACCGGTAAGCCTATTGATAATGTTCGCCTTGAATTGATTTCTTTGACAAGCAAGAATACAAAAACAAGTGAAGTCATCAGAACTGATAAAAAAGGGAAAGCACAATTTCATATTAAACCAGGGCAAAACTGTATTGTTGCCACAAAAGGGAATCAGTTTTCTATACTCAGATTGAACAATAGTGCTTTAGACCTTTCTGCACTTAAGAATGCTAAAACATCCCACAGTGAATATCAGATTTTTTCATGGGGCCCAAGAGATCTTTACAGGCCGTCTGAAACAGTTACAGTAAACATGCTGGTTCGTGACTATGATGGAAGAATGGCACCGGAGGTTCCTCTTACCTGTACGATCTATAAACCTGACGGCAGCAGAGGTGTGAGTGAAGTAGTTTCTCCTTCCTTTAAAGGATTTTATCAGTTTGAATATAAAACAAGCACAACAAGCCAGACTGGGAAATATAAACTGCAAATGACATTTGCCAATTCGAACAAGGCAAATTATTTATTCCAGGTTGAGGAATTTCTGCCAGAACGCATGGATTTGGAACTTTTTGATGGAACTGAAGGGAAAAAATTACAGAAACAGATAACACAAAATATTTCAGTTCCGGTTAAATCTAATTACCTTTACGGAGCTCCTGCGTCTGATAATAAGGTTGATGGTGAAATCACAGCAATGATTGATTTGCATCCATTTGAAGACCTTTCAACATTTTATTTTGGAGACCCCAAAGAAAAAATTGAATACAAACGGAAAAAATTCCAGGAAATAAATCTTGGTAAGGATGGAACCGGAGTTCTCCAAATGATAAATCAATGGGGAAATATTAAATCACCGGTCAGGCTAAATATTAATGCAAGTGTTTATGAAAGCGGGGGCAGACCGATTACACGAAATGCTGTTATGACGCTTCTTGGTAATGATTGCTTTTTTGGTGTTGAACCCCAGTTTAAAGGGAAACCAGATTCCAATACAACGGTTGCTGTTAAAATAGGATGTGTTGACTCTGAAGCAAGGTTTCTTAAAAACAAATCATTTGATCTTTCTTTGATAAGAAAGGATCGCAATTGGTTTTGGCAGTATAATGACAGCCAGGGCTGGCATTGGGAGTATGATGAAACACCGGTTGTTGTATTTTCAAAGTCTGTAAATATTGGCAACAAGGACACTGTCCTTGTAAACCTGCCTTTGAAATGGGGCAAATACCGTGTGGAAATAACAGATGGGAAGGCTTTAACAGGATATGAATTTGCTACTTCATGGTCATGGTGGGGCAATGCAACAGAAGATAATGGACAAAAACCAGACCTGGTAAGTCTTGGATTTGACAAAACAACATACCAGCCCGGCGAGACAGCAAAGCTCGTTGTTAACCCGCCAGAAGATGGATTGGCTCTTATTACTATTGAAAGCTCAAAAGGAGTTTTATACTCAAAATATGCTCAGGTTCAATCAAAAGGAACCACAATTGATATTAAGACAGACAGAACCTGGAATCGTCATGACTTATACGCATCGGTAATGGTTATAAAACCGGGCGATATGAAAGAAACTCCAGCTCCGTCAAGGTCTTTTGGTATGATACATTTGCCTTTAAAGAGAAATAACAGGGTGTTGAATGTTACAATTGATGCACCTTTAAAAATAGAACCTAATAAAAAAATCAGTGCAAAAATAACACTAAATGCAGATTATCCTCTGCCAAAAGAGACAAAAGTAATTGTTGCACTTGTTGATGTCGGCATATTGAATATTACCCGTTGTAAGACCCCTGATGCTGCATCTTATTTTTTCGGCCCGCGTCGATATAACGTGGATCTTTATGACAATTATGCTCAGATTATTGATAACCTTGGTCCTATAGCAGCTTCTCAGAGATTTGGAGGTGGGTTCAGGGAAGCCATGGCAAACCTTGCAAGAGGTGGAGATAAACCAAAGTCTGAAGTAATGATGGTTTCATTTTTTTCTAATCCCTTATCTCCTGATGAAAATGGCCAGGTAATCGCAGATTTTGATTTACCTAATTTTAACGGCCAGCTTCGTTGGATGGTCATGGCCTTTGCTGATGAACAGTTTGGAAAAGTTGATACAGATACAAAGGTTGCAGACAAAATTGTTACACAGGTATCAATGCCGCGTTTCCTTGCTAAGGGCGATAACTCTGTCACTGCTCTTGATTTACGTAATATGAGTGGCATTGATCAAAAATTATCAATTAGGATGACAATGCAAGGCGCTCTGTTACAATCAGAAGTAGAAAAGGAAATTACGCTCAAGGATAAGGAAAAAACAATTATCCATTTTCCAATACAGGCAGTTGCAAGCCAGGGACAGGGCATTATTAAACTTGTTCTTTTAAATGAAGATAAAGATATTAATATTAAGCGGACATGGAAACTTGGTGTACGTTCTCCTTATCCGTATGTGACAAGATCATCATCAGAAATAATCAAGATCGATTCATCATGGAAACCAGAACTTGAGACAAAAGATCTGTTACCAGAAACTATTCAGTTCCAGATGACACTTTCTGATAAACCGCCAATGGATTTTAACGGACATTTTGAATATCTGCTTCGATACCCATATGGTTGTATTGAGCAATCAGTAAGTTCAGGATATCCATGGGTTCTTGCAACATTGGATAAAGCAAAAAGCCTTGGACTTGATAAACAGATTCAGAATCGTTTTAAAAAAGAGTATACAGAAGAATTTCGTATAGAACAGGTAAATAAAGCTGTAGATAGTGTATTAAAACATCAGAAAACAAATGGCAGCTTTGGATCATGGTCTTCTACAAGCCCTGAACAAAAATGGTTGACTGTTTATGCAGCAGAATTTTTAAATGATGCAAAAAAAGCCGGAGGGTCTGTAAATAAAGCTTCTCTGGATAATGTAAATAAAAAAATAAATAAATATCTTCGAGGAATTTATTCTGATCAACATTATCAATGGAGCATGGATTCATCTCATTACGAGTTTGCATTTAAAAGTTATGCCGGATATGTGTTGTCGAAAATCGGCATGGCCCGACTGAGTGATTTGAGAAGGCTTATGTCAATTTATAAGGACAAAACAGAAGATGATGGATTAAGCTGGATGTATATGGCAGTATCTTTTAAAAACTCAGGTGATGCTAAGAATGCTGATATTTGTTTTGAAAAAGCAAAAAAAGAATATAAACGTAAAGAGCACAGATATTATGGTGAGTACGGTTCAAATATACGTGATCTTGCAAGGATTGTAGAACTTTCATTGGTGCATGATTTTGATTCGGGAGACCTGATTTTTAAATTGGCAAATATTTTGAAAAAAAGGCAATGGTTAAGCACCCAGGAACGAAATTGTCTTTTTAAAGCAGCATTGTCCTTTCAAAAA
>JAGLLQ010000310.1 GCA_023140455.1 Desulfobacteraceae bacterium
CATGACTCATATTTGCCAGGAATTCGCTTTTAGCTTTATTAGCTGATTGTGCTTCCTTTGTCGCTTCTTTCAGGTTTTTTAAAATTTTTTTCATCCTGGTGATATCAGTTACCGTTGAGATCAATCCAACAAGATTACCAGTGGAATTAAATCTTGATTTGGCTGTAACCAGGACATCAATTTTTTGTTTGTTTTTTCCAATCAGAACAGTCTCATATTGGCTGGAATCTCCAGGCTCTCTTTTTTCAATTTGTGCATTAATCTTGTCTTGCTGAGATTGATGAACAAAAAAGAGGGCGCTTTTATCAAGAATAAAATCTTTTGAATATCCTAACAGTTCGATTGCTGCGGGGTTTACATATTCAATTACACCAAATTGATTTTCAACAAAAACCGCCTCTCCCATTGTATCCAGGAGGCTTGCAAGCTCTGTTGATTTGTCTATAAGTTTTTCTTTTTGTTTTTCAAGTTCTTGCGTTCTTTTTTTTATTATATTTTCCTGATCCTGTACAAGTCTTTTAAGCTCCTGTTGTGCTTTAACTTCAGCTGTCATGTCAGTGTATATACCAAAATGACAGACCTTTTTAATACCGATATAGATTGGAACCACAGTTATTTGGACATTAATTGTTTCGCTGTTAGATCTATTTCTTTCTGCAGTGAAATTAATAATGTCGCCCCTGTCACTTTTAGCAGTTTTTGCAGAAGCGCTATTCTTTGCATTTTGCTTATTAGGATCTACTACAAGGTCATCAATATACCTGCCTATGACTTGATCTGTTTCATATTTGAACATTTTTAACCATGAGTCGTTTGCAAAACTGACTTCGTGATTCGGGTTGGTTACTGCGACTCCTGAAGGCATGTTTGTAAACAGATATATAAAAAAATCCAGACAGTCATCCATTGTAGGAAGCAAGTCACTTAAAACAATTTTAAGAGGGTTCCCTTCTGAGTTTTGAGTCATAACTTTAGCACCTGTACCTATCATTGTTCGTTTGCGAAAAAGATTCGGCGAATCATTATAATTGTTCAAAATAATAACATAAAATCAAAACAAGTACCAGATTTTTGTTCCCGGAAATGCGATATTTCATTTGCTGTCAGCACTAAGATAATAAATGGTTGACACGTTTCTATAAAAGCGATATTCTTTAATGAATTGCATTTACGAAAATTTTTTGAGTTATCTATAATTTAGTTTTTTAAAGGACGATATCTGTCGCCTGACAGGTAAGAATTAATATGTCACATAGTGTATCAGGTTATTTTTTTTAACAGGGGAGAAATAATTATGAAATTGACAATTGGGAAAAAATTAACTATCAGTTTTCTTGGTCTCGCAGGCCTGGTTCTTTTGGCAGGTATCGTTGGAATTTTTATTTTAAATCAGGTTTCAAGCTCTGCTGATATGGTAGCTAAAGAGAAAGCCCCGGTTCAAAATTCTGTAATGAATGGAGTTTTAGCTTTGGAAGTTGTTCAGAAAACAATTTCTGAGTATATGCATACGAGTTCAGGGTTACAGGATCTGGAAAAAAAAATGATTTCAAAACTTGATGAATACGACATGTGGGCATCCATGCTTAAACATGGAACTGATTCAGAAGAATTCAAAAAAAGCAAATCAGGAAAACTATTTGAAGAGCTTAAAATTAATATTTCAGTTCCAAAAGGATCAGAAAAAATTCAGGTTGTTTTAAATAAAGTTTTAAAACAAAGTGTTGTTTTTAAGAAAAACCTTAATGATCTGATTGCAGCCCATAAAGATTATTTGAGTTACTCTGTTACAATTGATGATAAAAATTATCCGCTCCCTGTATTTTTAAATATTGCTAATAAGGAACATGATGAATGGGTAATAAGCCTGAACGATGCTGTTACTGTTGTTACACTCTTTAAAGGGAATATGGACTCTGCAAAAGGCATGATGGGGCAATGGCTCACGAAATATAATGTTGATAATGAAAAACTTATGAAATTAGTAAAGAAGATGCAGAAACGTCATAAAAAGATGATGAAAGCTGTAGTGGCGATCAATGCAGACAAAACATATGAGGGTAAACTAAAACTGTTCAACCGCAATGGTGCCTCAGTTGCACTGATTTCAAGCTATTTTGTGGCAATGCATGCATTAGTGGCTCCTATATATGATGATCTGGAAAATTCACAAAAAGAAAAACTTAAAGCAATGACTCTCTCGGCTGAAAAAATTAATAAAGATTTCGACAGTCTGCGGATAAACGCTGGATTGGAAATGGCATCTGCACTAGAACAAGCTGAAAAAACTAAAACAAAAGGTATTACTTTTTTAATGATTTTAACCCTTGTTGCGGTTATTATTGCAATTGTACTTGGAATTATTATGAGTCGTTATTTGAGTGGTAAAATAAATTCTATTGCTGACATAACCAAAAAAGTTTCAAATGGCGATTTAAAAAATAAAATTAAAGTTACATCTAAAGATGAACTTGGTGATCTTGCAAATGATACAAATGCAATGATTGATAATTTAAGGGAGATGATCGGTAAGGTTTTAAGTTTCTCTCAACAGCTTTCAGATTCTTCTAAAGGTCTGTCAGATCTTTCAGGTAACATGTCTGAGGATGCAGGGGAAATGTCAGAGGGTTCTGAATCTGTTGCAGCAGCAGCTGAAGAAATGAGTTCAAATATGAATTCAGTAGCTGCCGCCTGTGAAGAGGCAGCTGCAAATGTAAATATGGTCTCTGCTTCCACAGAAGAGATTAATTCATCTATTAATGAGATAGCTCAAAATTCTGAGCAAAGCAGATTAGTAACAGGTGATGCTGTTTCTAAATCTGGCAACGCTTCGGAAAGGGTTGATGAACTTGGGCAAGCAGCAAAGGAAATAAGCAGGGTCACTGAAGTTATTTCAGATATTTCTGAACAGACCAATCTTCTTGCTCTTAATGCAACGATTGAAGCTGCAAGAGCAGGAGAAGCAGGAAAAGGCTTTGCAGTTGTGGCATCAGAAATAAAAGAGCTTGCAAGGCAGACAGCGGATGCTACCAAGGGAATAAAAGAGCGGGTTGATACGATACAGAATTCCACATCTGAAACAGTAGTAGAAATTCAAAGTGTATCAAAAGTTATTGGAGATGTGAGTGATATTGTTGGCACTATTGCAGCTGCAGTGGAAGAACAATCAGTAACAACAGGAGGAATTTCTGAGAACATGAATCAGGCCTCCATAGGTTTGCAGGAGGTTAATGAGAATGTTTCCCAGAGTTCTGCTGTGGCAGGTGAGATTGCCAAGGATATTGGGAATATAAACAATGCAAGTACAAAAATACAACAAGGCAGCGAACAGGTTAAAACCAATGCTGAAGGTCTTGCTGATTTAGCAGGGGATTTGCAGACTCTGGTAAATAAATTTCAGCTTTAAATTATATATTAATCAATTTTTAAAAGGAGAAGGCAAATGATTAAAAAACTGTATTCAATTAGTATGGTATTTTTTGTTTTACTTTTTGCATCAACTTGTATTGGAGAGTCAATGTCTCCACAGCTTACTAAATCAAAAGTACAAGCAGCAGCTGAGCTTTTGAAAAGTCAGGGTGATGCAGCTCTTGCTGCTATAAAAGATCCCAATGGAGAGTTCAGGTTTGGTGATGGCAAGGGTTATGTATGGGTACATAACCTTGACGGTATCATGGTTATGCATCCTATTAAGCCTTCTCTTGATGGTAAGGGGCTCTTTAATTTAAAAGATAGTGCCGGGCGTTATTATTTTGTAGCTTTTAATGAAATGGTTGAAGAAAATGGTGCTGGATGGGTGCCTTATTCATGGCCAAAACCCGGTGAAGAAAATGAATCTCCCAAAGTATCATATGTGAAGGGTGTAAAACATGGTGATAAAACCTATATCGTTGGAAGTGGTATGTATGGTGTTACAGGTCCGGATATACAAAAAGCTTTTCCTGGAAAAACAATTTATAGTGTGTTTGCTGATCATTGATTTCTAATGATTTTTAATATATATAGTACTGTTATTTTTAATAATTTATAAATTCAAGGAATATTATGGGTGCACAAGTTTCAAACGAAAAAATACGCAATATAGCAATTATAGCTCATGTAGATCATGGGAAAACCACGCTTGTTGATGCCATGTTTCAACAAAGCGGAGTTTTTAGGCAAGGGCAGAATGTTGACGAAAGAATAATGGACAATATGGATCTTGAGCGGGAAAGAGGAATTACAATTTCAGCAAAAAATTGCTCCATTATTGTAGATGATGTTAAAATCAATATTCTGGATACTCCGGGACATGCTGATTTTGGAGCTGAAGTTGAGCGTGCATTATCCATGGTTGATGGTGCAATCCTTTTGGTTGATGCTTCTGAGGGACCTCTTCCCCAGACAAGATTTGTATTAAAAAAGGCATTTGAAGCAAGGCATAAAATAATCGTTATAATTAATAAAATTGATAGAGCAGATGCCAGAGTTGAGGAAGTGCTTAATGAAATATATGATCTTTTTATAGACCTTGATGCAACAGATGAACAATTGGATTTTAAGGTTTTGTATGCCATTGGAAGAGATGGTATTGTTAAAAAGGATATTAAAGATAATGCAGATAATCTCAATGTTTTATTTTCAACAATCATAGAAGAAATGCCTCCACCTTCCTACGACCCTGATGAACCGTTTCAGATGCTGATATCTGATTTAGGGCATTCTGATTATATTGGAAGACTTGCCATAGGTAAAATAGTAAATGGCAGAGTAACTTCCCAGGATAATCTGATCGTTGTCGGCAATGAAAAACAATCTCGGGTCAGGGTATCTAAACTTCAGGTATATAATGGTATGGAGCTTAGCGAAGTTACTACAGTTGATCCTGGTGATATTGCAGTTGTTTCCGGAACTGAAGACTTTGAAATTGGTGATACCATCTGTACTGTTGATTTTCCTAAAGCCTTGCCTGGCTTAATCGTCGATGCACCTACGGTTTCCATGAAGTTTACAATTTCAAATTCACCTTTTGTAGGGCAAGAAGGAAAGAAAGTACAGTCAAGAAAAATAAGAGAACGCCTTGAAAAAGAATCACTTATTAATGTTGCCATATCTTTTGACGAGACAGGTCAAAAAGATTGCTTTGTTGTAAAAGGTCGTGGCGAATTTCAAATGGCTATTCTAGTTGAAACAATGAGAAGAGAGGGCTTTGAACTTTGTGTGGGAAGACCTGAAGTAATATTCAAATATGAAGGTGATCAAAAACTTGAACCAAATGAAAAATTGTATGTTGATTGTGATGAAACATACTTAGGAGTTGTAACAGAAAAACTCTCATTAAAAAAAGGGAAACTTCTTAACCTTATTAATAATAACAAAGGTCGGGTAAATATGGAGTTTTCAATTCCTTCAAGAGCTTTAATAGGATACAGAGATGAATTTCTTACAGATACAAGAGGAACCGGGATCATGAATTCTTTATTTTCAGGTTATGACAAATACAGAGGTGATTATCCTGTGCGTCATACAGGGTCCCTGATTTCTGACAGACAGGGGAAAGGTGTTAGTTATGGGCTTTTTAATCTTGAACCCCGGGGGAGACTTTTTATTAAACCAGGTGATCCGGTTTATGGAGGCATGGTGGTGGGTGAACATAACAAAGAACAGGATTTATATGTAAACCCTTGTAAGGAAAAAAAGTTAACTAATATGAGAGCATCAGGTAAAGATGAAAGTACTGCCTGCACAACTGTAAAAACTATGACGCTCGAATTTGCTATAAATTTTATTCAGAATAACGAATTAGTTGAAGTAACGCCTAATTCAATTCGTCTCAGAAAAATACTTTTACCAAGACAAAAAGAATATTTAAATCGTACAAAAAAAACACCATAAAATAAATAATTCTTGTCTTGACAAACTAGTTCCTCGTGATATCTTGACAGTTGTGCTTTGGGAGTTAACTCTCAGTTGTTGGAATGCGTGGAAACCCTTTGTTTGAGGGGTATATAGAGCTCTGAAATTCCCTACAGTTTTACTCGGCTAATTGGGTTTTTATATGAATTGGGATCATA
>JAGLLQ010000311.1 GCA_023140455.1 Desulfobacteraceae bacterium
ATGTGCTGAAGAAAATCCTGATTTAACTTACAGCATGATTAAAGATATTCTCATCGGTCTTGCAGAGTTGGAACAGGGTGAATCCTCAGAGTATGAATTTGGATAGCACTCAATGAAAATAATTCAATCCCGTTCATTTAAGCGGAAAGTTAAAAAATTTGGTAAGCATGACAAAAAAGTGCTTGACAAGCAGGTTATAGAAATTGCAAAAATTCCATGCATCGGCACAGAAAAAAAAGGTGATCTCCGTGGCGTATTTATTCATAAATTCAAACTGAAAAACATTGAATACTTACTTTCATATCGGTTTATTAGAGATGATCTTGAATTGATAATGATTGGTCCACATGAAAACTACTATAGAGATTTAAAAAATTATCTCAAAGCAAGGTAAAAAAGCAAACAAGCCTCTGGCAGCTCAGCTAAACATTCTTTCTTTTTTTGCTTTAGACTGCTACAATTACCCAACAGAAGAGATTGTAATATATTCATTGAGAGGAATAAAAATGAAATGTTACACGATACGCCAAATATAGGAAGCAAGAAATTTTTTGATGCAGCAACAGAAATACTAAAAGTCTTCAAGAAGAGATTTGAAGATGCCTTTGCTACTAATAATCAAAAAATAGTGATTTCTATATCGGGTGAATCAGGATCTGGCAAGTCAACTATTTCTTATCAGTTGTCGAAAAAGCTCATGAGTGAATTCAGGGGAGTAAGGAAGAATATTAATGTAAAGCATTTATACGTTGATAATTTTTATATTGAAAACCATAGGATGGATAGATCATCTAAACGTGGAGAGCGAATATCAGCCAGAGGATATACAGGTATTGGCCCGGATGAATATGATTGGCCTATGATTTATGACGTATTGCATTGTTTCGCAAATGGACATGTTTGCCGCATGCCATGTATTGATGTGTTAAACCAACAACTTGATTTCCTTGAAACAAACTTTTCTGATGTAAATGTTTTGGTCTTGGATGGTTTATATGCAATTGATGAAAGGCTGCAATCAGACTTTAGATTCTTGATTGATGGCACATATTATCAGATTAATAACTTAGAAGATATAAGACAAAAATATATTCATGGGTTTGACACTATGGAAGGACTTCATGAGTATGCGCTTGCAGTAACTTCAATAACAAATTCAGTCCTTCATCAGGATATTAGAAGCAAAGAAAAATTCACAGAAGATAGAGTAATACGCCTGGAGAAAGAGCATGAGGCATTGCAAAAAATGATAGATGCAATAAAAAACAAAAATTACAATTTTTCAACATTAAAATATATTAATGATAATTGGGTTATTGAATGATTATTAGATGTGTAACCTTTGGAGATATAAAGTGAACTCAAAACATTATGACATTATCATTATCGGTTCCGGCCCGGGAGGCGCAACTATAGCGAAGGAACTATCAGAAAAAGGAAAAAAAGTTCTGATACTTGAATGGGGTAACAATTCACCTGTTAAAGGTTCACTTTTACAATGTCTTTCAACGTCAGGGATACCTGGGAAAAGCCTGTTATTTGCTGACAAAACCTTTTTAGGAATGGTTCGCGGCATATGTACGGGAGGAAGTTCTGTTATTTACTGTGCAACAGCGTTTGAACCACCTTATGATATGCTTAATTCATATGGTGTGAGCATAGAGGATGAAATTAAAGATTTAAAAAAAGAACTGCCGATTGCACCACTTGCAGACACCCTTGTTGGCCCCGCTGCAAAACTGATAATGGATAGTGCCCTCGACCTTGGATATGAATGGAAAAAACTCAATAAATTTATCTTTCAGGACAAATGCAGATTGGGATGCTCAAAATGCAGTTACGGCTGCCCGCATGGAGCAAAATGGACGGCCCGAAATTTTGTTGAACAGTCTG
>JAGLLQ010000312.1 GCA_023140455.1 Desulfobacteraceae bacterium
TTATTCATAAACCCATGTAAATATGGAGCAACATTACAATTAACATTTTTTTTACAGGAAAGTTGAGTTAATAAGTCTTTAACATTAAAATGAGGTTCGTCTTCAGGAAAAATCAAATCCATTTCTATTTTTGGGCTAATATTTAAAGAATACCGTATTTGTGAGCCATAAAAGCAAACAGCCTTGATTTTTTCATTATTACTGAATTTGTCCGAAAGTCCCCAGATAGCTGATGCCCCGACACTAAAACCAATTAGTAATAAATTTTTCAAAGAATCATTTGGAAAACTGTTCATGGTTTTTTTAATAATTGTGGAAATGGTGTCTTTGTACTGTTCTATCCCAATATTCTTTTGAAAATATGCATAGGCTTCTTTCTCATTAATAAAGTCCATATATTGACCCCGATATGGATCAAGCATAATTGTCTTCCTGGAATTTGAAGATAAGCCAGCTGCAAGTTCTTCTAATCCTGATGTCCTTCCAAAAATGTCTGAAGCAATGATTATTTGCATATTGCTTTGATATATTCTTCTAGTTTATCAAGGCTTTGAGGCATGTTTTTTCTTGCAAATCCGATTCTAAAGTTATTGCTTTTGTATTCATATAGGTCAGAAGGTAAAAGAAGCACGCTTTTTTGGTCCAGCACTTCTTTACAGAATAAAGAAACAGGCTTGTCAAGTTTCAGGTGCGGGAATGCTATGGATCCTGCACTTGGTCTGTGCCAGTCAAATATTGATTTGTAGCGTTTAAAAAAAGCGTCAAGAAGATTAAGGTTGGTTTGAATTATATTTAAATTTCTTTTAATGATTTCATTTTTCGCACGAAGGCCTATGATGGCAAGGATTTCGCTTGGAGCACTATTGCATATGGTTGTATAATCTTTAAATTCAGTTGCCTTTTTATAGACTTGTTTATTTTTTGTTGCAAGCCAGCCAATGCGGAGACCTGCTAAAGAAAAGCTTTTTGACATCCCGCAAAGGCTTATTCCATTTTCGTATAAATCACAGATTGATTTTATTCTATTGTTTTGATTATGCTCCAAAAATTGATACATTTCATCGGCAAAGAGAAAAATATTGTTGTTGTCTGCAAGATTCACTATTTTGTTTAATTGCTCCTGATTAATATGCGCACCTGTGGGGTTGTGTGGAAAATTGATGATAATCATTTTTGTGTTTTTTTGTACAAGTGCTTCAAGTTTTTCTATGTCAAAGCTAAAACCGTTTGTATCATAATCAGGTTCCCATTTTGAGAGACCACATCCTATTGAATTTGCAATTTCAAATAAGGATTGATAACCGGGATATGTTACAATTATGTGGTCGTTTGTGGTTAGAATTGTGTTCATTGCTATAAAAATTGCCTCTTCAGGAGCAGCAACCAGAATTTCTGAGGGGTAAATATCCTCATATAGCTTAGAAATTTCTTGTCTTAATATTGGATGCCCTTTTGATTCAGTATATCCCAGGGTTAAATTTTCCCACAGATCAAGACCTTTTGTGTCGGCAAGGTTGAGAAGCTCTTTTTGTGTAAGCCCTTCACAGTCAGAGCAGCATAAAAGATATTTGGCTGCAAATTCATATTTTTCAAAGAATCTTTCAAGTTTAAATTCATTTATTTCCATAAGTTTGCCTATATTTTTGAGTATTTTAAAGTGCTTGAATTTTGTAATCCAAGCAAATACTTTTCCAGATCTGAAGCTTTTTTTTGTTCTACTTCAAAATCATATGAAACATTTTCTGAATAATCCGTATTAATAATAGTTCCAGAGTATTTATCAAGCTGATATGTTAAGATATCATTAAATGAATATGGCACTGTAATGCGAAAGATTTCTGTTTTAACAAGTTTAATAAGCTTTTTTAGCTCCAAGGTGTTTTGTATAGATTCACTGTATGCATTTATCAAACCTTTTATACCAAGTTTAACACCTCCAAAATGCCTTGTTACAACTGCTGCAATACTTGTTGTTTCATAGCTTTTTAAAGTGTTCAGCATGGGTTGTCCGGCAGTGCCGGAGGGTTCTCCTGCATCTGAACAATGGCTTGTTTCACCCTTATCTCCTACAATATAGGCCCAGCAATTATGAGTCGCATTTTTATGCTCACTTGATATTTTAGAAATAAATTCTTTTGCCTGTTTGATTGTTTCGACATATTTAAGCGAACAAATAAATGTCGATCGTTTTATTTTGATTTCAAAATTTCTTATATCTTTTATAGAATAGAAATATTTTTCAGCATTTTCTGTCATCAAGCCATCTTAACTTATTTTTTTGTTTTTGTAAGTTATAATATCTGATATATAGATTTTAATACAAGTTGTTCCATATAATTATTTAACTCTATGTTGAAGGAGGAATTGAATGGCAGGCGAGATAACAATTTCCCTCTGGGTTTTCATTATATTAATAGCATTTGCTATAATAGCAGCATTGGATAAAATTTTGATTCCAAGCAGCCGCTGGTTTTTACGGCGGCGTATTAACATAGTGCTCAAAGAGATTGGTACTCGTCTGGATATTGAAATCAGACCATTTCAATTGACCAAAAGGCAGGTTCTTTTAGACAGGTTGGCATACGATCCTGAAGTGATCAAAGCAATCCAGGAACATGCAAAAGAATATGATATGCCGGTTGAGATGGCTCAGAAAAAAGTTATGATCTATGCAAAAGAGATTGTGCCTTCTTTTAATGCTTATTTTTATTTCAGAATTGGCTATTGGATAGCAAAAAAAATAGCACGGCTTCTTTACCGTGTGCGGGTAGATCTTTTAAAGAATGAACAATACAATCATATTGATCCTGATTCTACAGTGGTTTTTGTTATGAATCATCGTTCCAACATGGATTATGTCCTTGTAGCATTTCTTGCAGCTGAAAGAACAACTCTATCCTATGCTGTTGGAGAATGGGCAAAAATCTGGCCTTTGCATATGCTGTTCCGTTTTATGGGGGCATTTTTTGTAAGGCGTAATTCAAAAAATCCGTTGTACAGAAGGGTTTTAGAACGCTATATTCACATGGCAACCAAAGAAGGGGTTTGCCAGGCTGTTTTTTTAGAAGGTGGTTTAAGCCGGGACGGCAGATTGCAAAGTCCGAAGCTTGGGCTTATGGATTATATGCTGCGTCAATTTGATCCGAAAAATGACCGTAACATTGTTTTCATACCTGTCGGCATTAACTATGACCGCACTGTTGAAGACAGGACTTTGCTACGCTCTATGGAACCAAAAGTTGCAAAAAAGAGTTTATGGTTTGTTGTAAAAACTACTTTGGGCTTTATTTTCCACAGTATTGTAAGAATGGTTCTCAGCCAATGGAAACGGTATGGCTATGCCTGTGTTAATTTTGGTACACCTGTTTCAATAAAAAATTATTGTGATAGCCATTCTGTTGATTTTAAAAAATTAGCACGGCAGGAGCGCTTTATTGAGATTGAGAAGCTCAGCAAAAAATTATTGTCTGAGATTGGCGATGTTATACCAATTGTTCCAATTTCTTTAGTTGCTACAGTTTTTGTTAAGAATATGGAACAGGGACTTACAATTTTTGATATTGAAGAACAGGTTACAAAGTTATTGAGTACTTTACAGGAGCGTGGGGCCCCTGTCCTTGAAGTCCCGCGCAGCACTCAAACTAATGCAACTGCTGATGCTGTAGATATGTTGTCGCTAAGGAAGATTATTACAATATCCGGCAGTCAGTTCAGAGCAAACCTTAAGGAAGAAAAAATCTTGCAATATTATGCTAATTCTATTGCACATTGGCTATAATATAATGGCTTTTACAATGAATAGATGAATATGCTATAAACTTGATACCAGTTATGTACTAATTATTAGGATCTTAAGTGAATAAAAATAGAAATATTGTCTTGATCGGTATGCCCGCCTCCGGGAAAAGTACCATAGGAGTGCTTCTGGCAAAAGCAATCGGATTTGACTTTGTTGATCTTGACATAGTGATTCAGACAGGTGAAAAAAGGACTTTATCTGAGATCATAGCAGATAAGGGTATGGAAGGCTTTTTGAAAATAGAAGAGCATTACCTTTGTAATGCAGATTATTCTATGTTTGTTATAGCGCCTGGCGGAAGTGCTGTCTATAGTGATAAAGGTATAAAACATTTAAGCAGGCAGAGCATAACAATTTACCTTCAATTAAGCCTTAAACACCTTGAAGAAAGACTATTGTCTCTTGATGCAAGAGGTGTCGTGAGAACTCCGGGGCAGGATATAGAAGGGCTTTTTAATGAAAGAAAAGTTCTTTATGAAAAATATGCTGATATAACTATTGGGTGTGATTCATTAACACCTGATCAGATAGTATCAAATTTGATAAAGGAATTACCTAACCCACAACAGTAGATTTTAAAGGAATAAAGATATGAGTAAATTATTTTCGACAAAAGAAGTCGCAGCATTTTTAAAGGTGAATGAAAAAATGATTTATTCTCTTATTTCAGAAAAAGGGCTTCCTGCAACAAAAGTTACCGGGAAATGGCTCTTTCCAATGGATTTGATAGAACAATGGGTTGAAGCAGGGACAGTGAATTACCCTGAATCATATATTACCTTGCCCCCTTATCATGGACTTATATTAATTGCAGGAAGTAATGATATTCTTCTTGATAAATTAATCTCATTTTTCAATTCAAATTTTGAAGATCACATGGCAATGTTCGGTTTTACTGGAAGTATGGGTGGACTGAGAGCATTGAGGAAAAATTCCTGCCATATTGCTGCAAGTCACCTTGTTGCTGATAATGAAGAGTATAATTTCCCCTTTATCCCAAAGGAGATGAAACCGCCTCCGGCAGTGGTTAATTTCTGTATGCGGGAACAGGGAATTATAGTACAAAAAGGGAACCCTGATAATATTAAATCTGTTTCTGACTTTGCTAAAAAAGGTATTAAAATAGTTAACAGAGGGCTTGGCACAGGAACTCGCCAGCTTTTTGATAAAGAATTACAAAAAGCTGACATTGAAAGTGACAATATAGAAGGTTACAATGACATTGTTTCCAAGCATATGGATTTAGGCCTTGAAATATTAGCAGGCAGAGCAGACGCAGGCCCTGGAATACGACCTGTGGCTAAGACACTTGATCTTGATTTTATTCCTGTTTGCTGGGAAAGATTTGATTTTTTGATTCAAAAAGAGAGATTTTTTGATAAGGGTATTCAACTTTTTTTAGGTCTTATGAAGGAAGAATATTTTAAGACTACTGCTGAGAATCTTGATGGATACAACATTTCAAAGTCCGGAGATATGGTCTATCCCATAGCAGATGACTAATCAGATAGCTAACCAGATAGTTAGCAGGATTATTTTGATGCTTTTTGAGCTGTTGCCTTGCTTGAATAAACTCTTGGCAGCCTTGTTGAAAGTAAGGATACTATTTCATAGTTTATTGTTCCGGCGTTTGAAGCAATTTCATCAGCACTGATTTCTTCTTCACCCTGCCTGCCTATAAGCACAACTTCATCACCCGGTCTAACCATGGGGACATGTCCAACATCAATCATTGTCTGGTCCATACAGACTCTACCGGCAATGGGAGCTCTTTTTCCTCTTACAAGCATAAACCCGTTGGATGAGAGCAGTCTTGGATATCCGTCGGCATACCCAACAGGAACAATTGCAATCTTTGTTGTTATTTTGGTGGTATATGTCATGCCATAGCTTATAGTAAAACCTTGAGGCACTTCCTTAACAGATGTTATTATTGATTTTAATGACATTGCAGGTTTAAGCAAAATGTTAGATTTATTAACTTCATTGGAAGGATAAAGTCCGTATATGGAGATTCCGGCTCTAACCATGTCGTAGCATGATTGCTGGGGCAGATCAATTATGGCTGCACTGTTTGCAGCATGGCACATCTTAATCCTAACCCCATTTTTTAAAAGTTCTTCAAGTAAAAGATTAAAGTTTTCAAGCTGATATTGTGTATATGTTTTGTCTTTTGAGTCTGCTGCTGCAAAATGAGTATAAATGCCTTCAACGTTTAAATTTTCCAGATCTGCAATTGTCTTGATTTCTTTTGCAGCATCATTATTGATTGATGGTCTTGCCCTTAAATGGTCAGGCAGCAGTCCTAATCTTCCCATGCCAGTATCAACTTTCAGATGAGCTGTTATATAAACTCCCTGTCTTAAAGCCTCAAGTGCAATCTCCTGAGCCATTTTAAGATTAAAAAGAGTAATTTTTAAGTTGTGTTTAGCAAGAATTTCAACATCTGAAGGACTAACATGTCCGAAGATGAGAATGGGGTCTTTTATTTCTGCTTCACGAAGTTTTACAGCCTCAGAAAGCCGTGCAACACCAAGCCAGGTTGCTCCATTTTTAAGGGCAACCTTTGCAACTTTTATTGCTCCGTGACCATAACCGTCAGCCTTTACAACAGCCATAAGCTTGACTGCTTTTCCCATACTCTTTTTTAAGGTTTTAACATTATGTCGTATGGCACTAAGATTTATTTCAGTCCAGGCAAGATGTTGTTTCATTAAATCTCTTTTTTATCTTAATTCACATTTTTCAACTGATTTTCCAACAATATCCTTTAGGCAAGATAGCTCTTTTTCTGAAAAATAGCTATCTTGTTTTTGGAAAAAATCAGGATTTAATACATCCGTATTTTTTCTGCAAGGTTGTAAAATGTAATGTTTTGCCCCTTTTATCATTTCCCCGATATCTTTTGCAATTTTTTCATTTATTAGAGATTTTATGCATGTTGTTCTGAATTCATATTCAGGGGCATTTTCCATAATAAGGCTGATACTCTGCTGGACAGCTTTTAAATTGACATCTACTCCGGTGGCAGCAGGATATGTTGAAAGGTTGCTTTTGATATCCATTGCAACATAATCAATGAGTTTGTCTTTAAAGAGAAGTTCTAAGGCATGGGGCATTGTTCCGTTGGTATCAAGCTTTACCTTAAACCCCATCTCTTTAATAGTATAACAGAATTTTACAAGGTCAGGTTGAATGCAAGGTTCCCCACCTGTAATTACCACACCGTCCAGCAGTCCTTTTCTTGTCTCAAGAAAAGAAAAAAAATCTTTTTCCTGAACCTGGTCCTCTCTTTTTGGAAAAAGAGAGGATAAAACAAGCTCAGGATTATGACAAAAAGGACATTTAAAATTACATCCGATTGTGAATACAGTACAGGCAATATTCTTAGGATAATCAATCAGAGTATGTTTTTGCAAGCCTCCTAATTTCATAATATTGAAGCTATGCAGTTTTTGGTTTATAAGTTTTTCTCATGCAGAATTCGGTTTGTTTTCCATTATTCCACTGGTTAACAGGTCTTAAATAGCCGACAATTCTTGAATAAACTTCTGTGTCTGCTCCGCATTGTTCACATTTTTCATGTTCCCCTGCAAGGTATCCATGGGACGGGCATACACTGAAAGTCGGAGTAAGTGTAAAATATGGGAGTTTGAATTTATTGGAAACCTTTTTCACAATATTTTTAACATTTTCAATATCTTTTACCTCTTCTCCAACAAAAAGATGAAGGACTGTTCCACCAGTATACTTTGTCTGGAGTTCGTCCTGGAGCTCGAGTGCTTCAAAGAGATCATCGGTATAATTTACAGGCAAGTGAGTTGAGTTTGTATAAAAAGGATCACGACCCTGGATATAGGATTCTTCATTGGCACATACTATATCAGAGAATCTGTCTTTATCTGATTTTGCAAAACGGTAGGTAGTTCCTTCAGCCGGAGTTGCTTCAAGATTGAATATTTCATCTGTATCTTGTTGAAGATTTTCTATTTTTTTTCTCATATGATCCATGACTCTGATAGCAAATGCCTGCCCTTTTTCCGACGCAATATCTACCCCAAGGAAATTTTCACATGCTTCGTTCACGCCTAAGACTCCAATTGTGGAAAAATGATTTTTCCAATAACAGTCAGTATTTTCTTTTATTTTTCTTAAATAAAACTTTGAATATGGATAAAGGTTGCTCTCTGTAAATTTTTCAAGAACCTTTCTTTTGATAACAAGCGAGTCGGCTGATATCTTTATTAATTCATCAAGTCTTGTAAGAAAATCATTTTCATCTTTTGCAAGATATCCGATTCTTGGCATATTTAAAGTTA
>JAGLLQ010000313.1 GCA_023140455.1 Desulfobacteraceae bacterium
CTTTATTATAAATTTTTAAACAGAGTTGCCGCATCAAAATGCCGCCATATTGTAATTATTGGTGGAAATCATGATTCCCCTTCTTTCCTCAATGCCCCAAAAGAAGTACTGCAATTTTTAAATATCCATGTTGTTGGTGCTGCTGATAAAGACCCTGCCCATGAAGTCTTAGTGTTAAAAGATAATGATAAAAAAG
The DNA here is from genome assembly GCA_023140455.1 of Desulfobacteraceae bacterium. The sequence continues at coordinate 197 of JAGLLQ010000313.1, forward strand.
AGGAACTTATTGTATTGGCAGTTCCATATTTGCGGGACAGGGATATAAGATCAGTTGAACCTGGTGAGAGAGTTAAAGATAAAGAAGATAAGCTTGTAAAAGGGATCAGCTCTCACTATAAAAAAGTTTGCGAAATTGCAGAACAAAAAAATACTGAGCTGATGAAAAGCGAGGATGGCAAAAAAGTGCCGATAATTGCCATGGGGCATCTTTTTACAGCTGGAGGGAAACTGATTGAAGGTGATGGTGTAAGAGACTTATATATTGGTTCCCTTGCACGGATCAGAGCAGATATCTTCCCAGATCTAATAGATTATGCAGCCTTGGGACATCTTCATGTGGCACAGAAAGTTGCAGGTTTAGATAATATCAGATATTCAGGTTCGCCGCTCTCAATGGGATTTGGCGAAGCTTTGCAAAAAAAGAAAGTATTAATTGCAGAGTTTTCAAATACACAAAGTTTATTGATCAAAGAAGTTGAAGTCCCGAAATTTAAAAATTTGTTTCAAATTAAAGGTGACTTGAATCAGATAATAGAAAAAATAGAAAAAATAAAATCAGAAAATTTATCAGTATGGGTCGAAATTATTTATAACGGCATTGAAGTGCCGGGGAGTTTAAGAAACATAATAGATGAAAATATTGAGGGAAGTAAGATTGAGGTTCTGAGAATTAAGAACGATCGAATCAGTGCAAGGATAATGGGGGAAAAAGATAGCGAGAAAGCCATGGAGCATCTTGACCTTGATGAGATGGATGAATTTGAAGTTTTTAAAAAGTGTATGCATGCCCATGATATTTCAGATGATCAGCAGAAAGACCTTATGGATGCATTTTCAGAAGTTGTAACAACTATGCAGGAACAGATCTGATGAAAATACTCAATGTACACTTTAAAAATTTAAACTCCCTTGAGGGCGAGTGGCAAATTGATTTTACAGATCCTTTTTATATTTCCGATGGTATTTTTTTAATAACAGGTGCTACTGGAGCTGGTAAAACAACTGTACTAGACGCAATCTGCCTTGCTTTATATGGCGCGACTCCAAGACTTGGAAAAATTACTAAATCCAGCAATGAAATTATGTCAAGACAGACAGGGGAGTGTTTTGCCGAAGTTATATTTGAAACTCTGCAAGGCAGATTCATATGCCATTTCAGCCAGCACCGTTCAAGAAAGAAACCAGATGGAGAACTTCAACAGCCGAAACATGAAATCTCCGATGCTGATACTGGAAAGATTCTTGAATCAAAATTAAGAGATGTTGTTTTATCCGTTGAAAATAAGACTGGCATGGATTTTGATAGATTTACCAGATCAATTCTTCTGGCCCAGGGTGGGTTTGCAGCTTTTTTAAATGCGACTCCTGATGAAAGAGCACCGATTCTTGAACAGATAACCGGCACAGAAATATACAGCAAAATATCAATCCAGGTACATGAAAAAAAGACCTCGGAACAAAGCAGGCTTCGTGAGCTGCAATCACATCTTTCAGGTATGCAATTACTAGATAAAGATG
>JAGLLQ010000314.1 GCA_023140455.1 Desulfobacteraceae bacterium
GTTTAAATTTCATTTCAGTGGCAAAGGTCTGATAAAGAATCCTGTTAAAAAGAGGTGACTTTAAAGTCCTGTATATTATGCCGATTACAATTTTCCCGTATCGATTGTCTGCTTTGAGCCACTTTGTTACCCATCCATAACCTTCTGAAAGACTTTTTTGATCCACACCTTGATCAATTAAAGTTTTGGCAAGGGCTTTGGAACTTATAAAGGCTGAATAAAGTCCATCCCGGTAAAGCCGTGCACCTAATGCATCGCCGGTTATAGCTATCCTGTCTGAAAAAGAGTTTTTAGCAGGTGCAACAGACATATAGGGGTAGCAGGTACAGGAAATTGGCGTATTATTAAAAGATATATTCGGCAGAATGCTTTGAATACGGGAAAGAGATAAAACTGTTTTGATAATTTTTTCAGTGTCTTCTGGGAACATTGCATTGTCAACGCTTTTCCCCACAAGGGCAATAGTAAGAAATTCTCTTTTGGGTATCAGGGCAATATGCTCAAGATTTAATTTTTTGGATTTAGACACAATGATGTATAATTCTTTGTGCATATGTTTTTTTAAATAGCGGCTGCCCAGCTTCATTTCAAAAATTAGTGCGGGTCTCACTTTGGGTGGTGTGAATAAAGGATTGAGTTTCTGGTAAGACCTCCAGAAATTGTCCTTTTTGAATTCTTTTTCCGGATAAGCATTAACCCCTGTACAAATGCAGACAAAATCCGATTGAGCAGTGAAAGTTTCCCCTGTTGGAGGTTTTATCATTACAAAAGGTCTCTTCTCAGAGTTATATTGAATACTTTGGATCTCACCACTGATTATTTCTGCGCCTTCCTCAATTGCTTTTTTTAAAAGGAAAGCATCCATACCCTGATCTTCGCCTTCTTTTTTATGAGGTAGAGTTCCTCTGAACACTGATAAAATTGTTTGTTCTGCCGGGACTTTTAAAGGAAAGTTTTTCCAGAGACCTTGAATCCATATATGTGTAAATGTTTCACATATAACTTCAGACGGGAGTTTAAGATTATTTTTTATCAGTTCTTTTTGTAATCTGGGCGAAATAATGCCGGCACAAAAATTACACCCTTTAAATTTTTGTATGGGGGTGAGATTCTCCTGAACCATACGTCTTTCAATAATGGTAACATTTATGTTTTTATGTTGTTTTTTTGCCTGTCTAAGCAGATGGATTGCAAAGAATGAGCCTGCAGGACCTCCGCCCAGGACGATAACCCTGCTTCCATCCTGCAGCCTTATTTTTTCCAGGGGTTGTTGACTAAAAACAGCCATGAGTTTGGTCCCAAATTTCTTTTTTAAAATATGGTTAGAACTGTTAAGAACAGTATGCAACAAATTCATATACAGGTCAATCAGAACTGGACAAACTCACAATACAAGCGACGATTAACGATACTGCAAGACTCATGAGTACGAACAGCACGGTAAATTGCCAACCCCAGTATGCTATCAATACAGGCAGTAGAAAGGGTTTGATAGAACGGCTGCCAATGAAATTGGCAACATGGAATTTTGAGGCGCCTTTATCAATAAAGGTTTTGAGCAAAGGATACCATGCATATATTGGTCCCATGGATAAAATTCCTGCTGAAGAGGAGAGGAGTACACCCTTTATACCAGCATTTCGGCCTAATAAGTTTGTAATTGTTGCAGGAGATAAAAATCGGTTGAACAAAACCATCATGATTATGGCAAAGCAGATGGGAAGAGCCAGCTGCTTGAATATAGAGCCGCTAATGCATAAGGCTTTGTAAGTTTTCTCCGGTGCAAACATTAACCCAAGTCCGTATAGAAGAATGACTGTTATGAGCAACAGCCATGGTTTTACCAAAGTTAGAAAATGTCTGTAGGATGAAGAAACCCTCTCCCGGCTCATATCCCTCCTCCTGTCAATAAGAAAAAGACTGAAGACATGATAATAATCACTACAAATCCGGAAAAGTTGCGTATCAGGGCAAAGCCTAATCCCAGAGATTTAGACTCTGCCGGAAGCTGGATCACACCAATATTGACCCAGGCCAGCATTAAGGCCGTGACTCCGGCCATATCTACTCCAGCACTGAAAAGGCTTTTCCCTATCACATAGCTGTTGACAGGGTTTCCGGCAAGAATACTTCCCATACACGCGCCCTGGAATGAATCATAAAGCACAGAGCCTGAAAACATTGACAGCAGAACCTGCTCCGATACGAATCCCCTGAAAAGACCCAGCAACAGGACAATCCCTGCGAGCAGAGGTAAAAAAGCCTGGAACTGACGTAGCCCTCTACCAAGGGCATCAATCCATAAGTCGTGTGTTTCAGGTTGCAAGTATAGAGGCTTTTTGTTTTTCAGTTCAGAATTTGATGGCTGCGATTCAATATATTCGGCCACAGCCGTGGATACTGAACCGGAAATTCGGGAGACAATTTTAATACCCTGTTTTTCAAATGCACTGGCAATATATGGAGCAATATAGCCTGCAAGAATGACCTTTGCTCCCATATCCATAATCAAAGAAACCGCATGTATCCCAGAGCCGGGCCCGGCTGAGCTTGATGGCCCATCCTGAACCTTAAAGGACATGTCATCGGTTTCAACTACCAGTAGATAGGCAGCGTTGCCCAGCTTGTTTTCAACCATGCCGTCCAGGTTTGGCTCAGTGCTTGGGATTGCTATTTTCATGCGGTCTCTCAATTTTTGTTCGTTAACTTGAAAATCACCGATGTATCCGATGTGTGTCGGTGCATTTTCCTTGTTGAAATTTATAAGACAATAATCAAGGTTACGCCGCGTCCTTTATTAGAGATTACATCAAATAGATGCATCGGGAAAAATATCAGGCTCATCTAAATACCTGTTCTTTTTCCATGCTGCTTCTCCAAAAAGGGATAGCGCAATTTTTGCCATATAATTGATTTCTTTAATTCCATTAATATAATTACCCACCCGATAAAAAAGGCTGTCCCAAAACTTCTGGCCGGCTCCCATATGCTTTTTGTAAACATGACCACTATCGTCATAGGCCCAGATATAATCATGCCGGTATCCAAAATCATGAATCAAGCCTGGTATAAGCAGCAATCCGGTTGGTGATAAAATCCCCCATAAAGGCCTTGGAATGGATGCACCATCAAACCGAAAACCTTTTGGAATAACTATTTTATCTCCATTGGGCAAAGTAAAGTCCCAGTCCTCAACCACTTTCCAATGTCGAATGGAAAATACCCAGGCTATAAACCTGGCAATTGGTGGCTTGCCTTTGGTTGTTATAGGTATTGGAATTAATTTGGGCATCTGAATATCCATAATTTGCTCATCTCCATTCATCTATAGCATACTGTAAATATTGTCGTTAAAACCGATAAACATGGCAATTTTTGTTTTGAGAGCCGGAGCCCTGAGGTTTCCGGTTCTTCCAAAGGAGGCTTTTAAAATCTCTTCTTTATTGGCTTTGTCAGGTTCAAGGCAGAGAATCTTTTGTCCCTTGGGATCAGTCTGTTCCATCATTGTTTATAACCGATCATTCTCAAAAAACCTTTTCTTTTTTCAATATCTGCCTCGGTTTCAATACCCTTTGATGAAAATCCGTCTATGACCCCGAGAATTCCTCTGCCCTGATCTGTCTGGGCAATAATTACTTCTACGGGATTGGCTGTTGCACAATGGATCCTGGCAACCTCGGGTACATTTTTAATGGTGTTAAGAACATTGATGGGGAACATATCTTTCATAAAAACAATAAAAGAGTGGCCGGCTGAAAGCGAATAGGCATTTTTTTTTGCCAGTTCAATCATTTTTTCATCTGTGCCGCTGTATCTGACAAGGCACTCCATGGATGCTTCACAAAATGCCACGCCGAATTTAGCATTGGGCACCG
>JAGLLQ010000315.1 GCA_023140455.1 Desulfobacteraceae bacterium
CATCTTCAAAAGGAACATAAACCATCTCTTCAAATGGGATTGTATTGACACCAAGCTCTTTGGAAACTTTTTCAGAAAGCAGGGCTGCATCCTCATATTTATAATATTTTTTACCATTATTGTCATGGCCTGGGCTTGCATGGTCATAGCCTATAACAAAATCAGTACATCCAAAATTTTTCCCCAGAATCATGTGTAAAATAGCATCTCGCGGGCCTGCCATGCGCATTGCAAGGGGAAGAAGGTTTAAAACAAAAGAATCAGGAGGATAATATTTTGAAATCTTTTTATAGCATCGCATCCTTGTGTAATGATCAAAGTCGCCGGGTTTTGGTACACCTGTTACAGGGAGAAGCAGGAGGTTTGCTTTTGCTTTTTTCATTGCCTGAATGGTCATTTCAAAGTGAGCCCGGTGCAATGGTTGTCTTGTCTGGAAGCCAACAACCCGTTTCCATCCAAGCCGTGTATAAATACTTCTGACTTCTGATGGAGTCATTCTGATTTGTTTGAAATCAGAGTGAATTGGAAGGCTTAAAGCTTCTATTTTACCGCCAATATAGTATTTTCCGGATTTGTTAAAAAGATAGTCAACTCCCGGGTGGGTTTTGTCCCTGGTGCCATATATTGTAAGAGCTTCCTTTTCTATTTCCACAGGCCAGATATCATCAATATTCATAACTCCAAGCAGGAATCCTTCCTGATCTCTTAGAACAACAGATTGCCCAATCTCCAAAGTTGTGCCGAGATTTTCCGGGATATCAAGGCAAATAGGTACTGGCCACAATTCATCTGTTTTAAGGCGCATCCTGTCCAGCACAGCTTCATAATCTGTTTGAGTCATAAAACCTTCAAGGGGTGAATAGGCACCTGTAGACAGGAGTTCAAAATCACAGAGTTGTCTGTCATTTAAAATTACATCAGGCATTGATGCAGTGATCTCTTTTAATAATACACTGCGTTCTTCATCAACAAGTAAATTTACAAGCTTACCTGTTTTGCCGTGGGGATTAATTAGAGATAATGGTTGGTTCATTATATGAGGCCTTTATTTATACCCATTCGGGTTATTGCTTTGCCAGTTCCAGGTATCTCTAACTATTTCATTTATACTAAATTGAGTTTTCCAGTTAAGTTCTTTTTCAGCTTTTTTGGGATTGGCATAGCATGCTGCAATATCACCCGGTCTTCTTTGTACAATTTTATATGGTATTGTTTTGCCTGTAATTTTCTCAAAAGCATTTGCAAGCTCAAGCACGCTATATCCCTGCCCTGTTCCAAGATTATATATTACAAGCCCCGGGGCAGTATCAAGTTTTGAAATAGCTGCAATATGACCTTTTGCAAGGTCTACCACATGGATGTAATCTCTCACGCCTGTCCCGTCATGGGTTGAATAGTCATTACCAAAAACAGAAAGCTCTTTAAGTTTTCCTATTGCTACCTGGCTGATATACGGCATAAGGTTATTTGGGATATCATTAGGGTCTTCACCGATTTTTCCTGATGCATGGGCTCCTACAGGATTGAAATATCTAAGCAGGGCGATGTTCCATGAGTTGTCTGATTTATAAAGATCCTTTAATATCTCTTCAATAAAAAGTTTTGTACTTCCATAGGGGTTTGTTGTAGTTGTAGGAAAATCCTCTGTGATGGGCAGAGTTGCAGGATCTCCATAAACTGTTGCAGATGAGCTGAACACAATATTTTTTACGTTATATTCTTTCATGACCTGTAAAAGAGTCAGAGTGCCTGTTATGTTATTGTGATAGTATTCTAAAGGTATTTCAGTAGATTCCCCTACTGCTTTTAAGCCTGCAAAATGAATAACTGTGTCAATCGTATGGTTTTTAAAAACAGTGCTAAGTTCTTTTTTTTCTAAGATATTGATTTTATAGAAAACAGGTTTTTTTCCTGTGATCTCTTCAACCCTTTTTAAAGATTCAGAGCTGCTGTTACTTAAATTATCAACAACAATAATATCATAGTCTTTGCTGAGAAGTTCCACACAAGTATGGCTGCCTATGTATCCTGCACCACCTGTAATTAATATTGTTTTTTTCATAATAATATTTTCCGCCACCATTTTTCATTATTTAAAAACCAGTTAATTGTTTTTTTAATACCGGTTTCAAAGTTCTCTTCAGAAGCATATCCAAGTTCAGATGTTATTTTTTCAGCATTAATGGCATAACGGCGGTCATGCCCGGCACGGTCTTTAACATGGGTGATAAGAGTTTCTGCAGGTTTGCCCGTTGTTTGAGGTGCATTGGGAAACCTTTTTGCCATATCTTTGTTTCCTGCAAATTTTTTGTCAATCAGTTTGCAGACGGTTTTAACAATATCAATGTTGGTTTTTTCATTATTGTTGCCGATATTGTAAGTTTGTCCGATTTTGCCTTTTTGCAGGATTAAATCGACTCCAAGGTTATGGTCATCAACATAAAGCCAGTCCCTTATCTGTTTGCCATCTCCATAGATCGGCAGGGATTTTCCATCTAATATATGTGTTATGATCAAGGGAATAAGTTTTTCCGGGAACTGAAACGGACCAAAATTGTTGGAGCAGTTGCTTGTTGTTGTCTGAAGATCATAGGTTTCATGATATGACCGTACAAGATGATCAGACGCTGCTTTGCTTGCAGCATAGGGTGAATTTGGTGCATATGGTGTGGTTTCTGAAAATGGAGGATCATCTACCTTTAACGTTCCATAGACTTCATCAGTAGAGACATGGTGAAAATGATGTTCTGATTGGTTGTTATCCAGCCAGGTTTTCTTTGCAGCCTTGAGAAGGGTATGGGTTCCAACTATGTTGGTATTAATGAATTCATCAGGCCCGGTTATGGAGCGGTCAACATGGGATTCTGCTGCAAAGTGTACTATGGTATTGATATTATGTTTTGTTAGAAGGTTCTCAACAAGTTCCTGATCAAGAATATTGCCATGGACAAATGTAAATTGAGAATCTTTATCAGTATTTGCTTCAGCTGTGGGCAAATTTTCCCTGATTCCCGCATAAGTCAAAGCATCAAGGACAATAACATGGTCTTGAGGATATTTAGTCAGCCAGTAATATACAAAATTGGTGCCTATGAATCCTGCTCCGCCTGTAACTAACAGATTCTGCATTAGAGAAGTTCCTTAAGCATGGATCTTAATTGTACACGCCAGTGTTCAGGAGTTATTCCTGTTGCCTGCCACATGGATTGTTTATCTAACACACTGTACATTGGTCTTTTTGCAGGTGTTGGGAATTTACTTGTTGGAACAGGAAATATTGGGTTTGCATTGGAAAGAAGTCCAAGGGCCAATCCTTCTTCCTGAATAGCAACAGCAAAGTCATACCATGAAGCAACACCTGCATCTGTGTAGTGGAAAGTCCCTGTTAATTTTTTTTCAACAGCTGTCCATACAGCATTTGCAAGACTGTTTGCCCAGGTAGGGGTTCCTGTTTGTTCGTCAATAACATTAATGCTGCTGTGGCCTTTCATAAGGTTGAGCATGGTTTTTACAAAATTATTCCCATGGGAGGAATAAAGCCAGGCAGTTCTTATAATTAATGCCTTGTGCTTCAGTGTTTCTTTAACAGCAAGCTCACCCTGTAATTTTGATTTGCCGTATACTGATTCAGGATCTGGTTTGTCATCAGGGCTGTAAGGTTTGGATTGTGTGCCGTTAAAGACAAAATCAGTTGAAATGTGGACAAGATGAATGTTTGCCTGTTTTGCTTCTATTGCAAGATTTTGAGCACCTTTATGATTTATGTTATATGCTTTGGTTTTTTCTTGCTCTGCGCCGTCAACATCAGTGTATGCAGCTGCATTGATAATACAGTCGGGAGCTGTCTTATTTATCCATTCTTTGATGGTTGAACAATCGCAAATGTCAATCTCTGGATAATCACTTAGGAAAATTGAAATATCAGCAGGGCAGGTACGGATAAGTTCCCATCCCAATTGTCCGTTTGCTCCTATGATCAGAGTTTTCATTTATAAACTCCTTTATAAATACAGTTTTGCTGAATCAAAAGATGTGCCTGCTTTATCCTTGGCTGAGAGCAGAGGTTCTGTACCTGAAATAATTGGCCAGTCAATAGCAAGGTCAGGGTCATCCCATTTTATGGATTGTTCATATTCCGGCGCATAATAGTCTGTGCATTTATAAATAAACTCAGCTTCATCACTGATCACATAAAATCCATGGGCAAATCCCGGAGGTATCCAGAGCAGATTTTTTTTATCTTCAGAAAGTGTGATGCCAGCCCATTTGCCAAAAGAAGAAGAGCTTTTGCGAAGATCGACTGCAACATCAAAAATAATGCCGGACGTAACTCTCACAAGTTTACCCTGGGCATGTTTAGTTTGATAATGAAGCCCTCTTAAAATTCCTTTACTTGATTTGCTGTGATTGTCTTGCACAAAAGAGAAGTCTGCGACAGATGATTTGAATTCATCCTCTCGCCAGGTCTCCATGAAAAAACCGCGTTCATCACCAAAAACTTGTGGTTCAATTAAAATAACATCGGGTATATTAAGTTTTGTATATTTCAAGATATATTCATCAAGGTATAATATTTTGAGTGGTTTGTTGTTCTAAAAGGTTTAGTAAATATTTGCCATATCCATTTTTGCGAAGAGCCTGGGCTAATTTTTCAAGTTGTTCTGCAGTTATAAGTCCCATTTTGTAGGCTATTTCCTCAGGACAGGCAATTTTTAGTCCCTGACGATCTGCCACTACTTTAATAAATACTGCGGCATCAAGCAAAGATTCATGTGTACCTGTATCAAGCCAGGCAGTACCTCTGCTCAAAAGTTCGACTTTAAGAGAGCCATTTTCGAGGTACGCATTGTTTACATCAGTTATTTCAAGTTCACCTCGGTCGGAAGGGCTAATCTGCTTTGCTATCTCAATGACATCATTATCATAAAAATAGAGCCCGGTGATTGCATAATTTGATTTTGGATCTTTTGGTTTTTCTTCGAGGCTTGTAACATTACCCTGGTTGTCAAATCCGGCAACTCCATAATATTGAGGGTCTTTTACATAGTACCCAAAAACAGTAGCACCGCTCTCTTGTTGACTAATCTCCTGAAAACGGGATGATAACCCTTCCCCATAAAATATGTTATCTCCAAGAATCA
>JAGLLQ010000316.1 GCA_023140455.1 Desulfobacteraceae bacterium
GCTTTTCGTGTAATAAAAGTCATGTAATATATATCTTTTTCATCAAAACTGTTCGTCCCATTAACAATAAGTGCACTGGCAGCCCCGAAAACTTTCCCTCTGATTTTTAAGGGAACCGTCATAAACGAAAGCACTTCTTTGGGGATCTCATTTCTTGCTCTACCCTGCGAAACAAGGCACGGCTCTGTGTCTGTTTCAATAACACCCTTGATAAAGGGCTTTATTCCATCAAAAACATCTTCTTTATCGTCAATATTTCCAGATGACGCAACAGAAATAAGAGATGCAGTCTGTTCAGCCCAAATATGAAAAACCACATTATCAGCTTTTAATATCTCTAATCCAAGGTCAACAACCTTGCTGAATATATCATGGCTTGAATCTGTGATGGAAAAGTCTTCCATTATCCTGTTAAGAATATTAACATCATCAATTCTGGAGACCAGCTCAGTATTAAGTTTTTTTAATTTTTCCTGTCTTTCTATTTCTTCCTTTAAAATAAGATTTTCAACAAAAAGGCTTCTCTGTTTCACTACCCGTATTAATGTAAGCTCCATTTGTTCTAAGTTGATGGGCTTGATAAGGAAATCCACTACACCGTTTTTTAATGTATCAATTGTATTTTCAATTGAAGGATAGCCTGTCATTATAACTACAGGAAAACTGTAATCTCTTTTTTGTAATTCTTGTGCTAGCTCTAACCCATCCATCTCAGGCATGTTAATATCAGTAAAACAACAATCTATTCTTTCTCTGTTAATAATATCAAGTGCCTCTTTCCCATTTGCTGCCGTAAAAACTTCATGCCCTTTACGCTGAAAAAATCCTTCTGTAACATCAAGGATACTTTCTTCATCATCAACAACAAGGACAGAGTATTTTTCCAGTTTACTATTCATATATGCATTATTATATAAGGTGTTTATATTTTTCGCTGATTCTGAAAATAGAATATATTATTATTGCCACAATTTCAATAAAAATTCCTTTTATTTTTGTACCTGTCAAAATTCCCCCTGCTTGCTATTTTGAATATAGTTCTTAATTACTTGCTATTTTATAAAAATTATTCTTGACAAATAGAAATATTTAGAATATAGTCCAGAAATAGTTAACAATTCAGGAACAAAAAAATATGGACAACACTGATCAAAAAATTCTTCAAATTCTACAAAAAAAAGCTCGCATTCCTAATGTTGATGTAGCAAGAAAAATTAAAATGGCGCCATCAGCTGTTTTAGGGCGAATAAAAAAACTTGAAGACCGTGGGATTATTGACGGTTATGAAGTGCGTCTTAACCCAAATCATTTTAACCAGTCAATGGTTGCTTTTATTCAGATTACGCTCAAGGATATTACTATTATTGAAGACACCTGCAAAACCATCACTGATATAAAACAGGTACAAGAGGTGCATCACCTGGCAGGTCAGGATTGCATTATGGTAAAGTTAAGAGCTGCTGAGCCAGCTGCACTTGAAAAAATACTAAGACAGAAATTTAACCCCATAGAAAATATTTTAAACACAAAAACACTTATTGCTCTTGCTACATACAAAGAGAGCGCCCAGATTGTAATACCAGAACAAACAGGAGACAACTAATTATGCCAATGTCCAAAGATTTTGAAAAAAGACTTTCACAGATTGTAAATAAGGCTGTTGACCATTTTGGCACGCCCATTCATATTTATGACGAAAAAGGCATTAGGGAAACTGGTAAAGCCTTGAATCATGCCTTTTCAAACATTCAAGGTTTCAAAGAATTTTTTGCTGTCAAGGCTCTTCCAAACCCGAGCATAATGTCCATCATGAAAGACATGGGCTTTGGTTTTGATTGCAGTTCATCACCGGAAGTTCTTCTTGCCAGAAGTATTAACAGTTTTGGTGAGAATATAATGTTCACATCAAACAATACAAGTAATAATGAATTTTCAACAGCATTGGAAAATAATGGTTGTATTCTTAATCTTGATGACATTTCACTTATTGCAAAAATAGACGAGATGCCTGAACTTATCTGTTTCAGATATAATCCCGGACCAAGGCGAAAAGGAAATAAAATAATTGGCAACCCCATAGAATCAAAATACGGTGTCAGCCATGATCAGATACTGCCGGCATACGAAGAAGCTTTAAAAAGAGGTGCTAAACGTTTTGGCATGCACACAATGCTTGCATCAAATGAACTGAACCACGAATATATGATTGAAACGACTAAAATGCTTCTGGATATGGTTGATCTTGTTTCAACTGAACTTAAAATAGAGTTTGAATTTATCAATATTGGCGGTGGGCTTGGTATTCCCTATCAACTTGACCAGCCAAGTCTTAATTTAGATCTCATGGCAAAAGGAATACAAGATATTCTTTATAAGTTTAAAGCTTCAAAAGGTTTTATGCCGACACTTTTCATGGAAAGCGGAAGATATATAACAGGCCCCCATGGAGCACTTGTAACAAGTGTTATTAATCATAAAGACATCTACAGAAAATATGTGGGTGTTGACGCTTCCATGTCTGCACTTATGCGGCCGGGAATGTATGAAACGTATCATCATATTCATATCCATGGAAAAGACATGTCCATGCCGACAGAGAAAGTCGATGTAACAGGTTCGCTATGTGAAAATATTGACAAATTTGCCATTCAAAGAGACCTGCCAGTAACGAATGAAGGAGATCTGTTAATTATCCATGATACCGGAGCCCACGGACATGCCATGGGATTTAATTATAACGGCAACCTGCGTCCCAAAGAGCTTCTCTTAAAAGAAGATAACAGTATTGAGCTTATCAGAAGAGAAGAAACAATTGATGATTATTTTGCAACGCTTGAGTTTGAACCGAATAAATTAATAGTGTAAATTATCAGATTTAGTTTTATATAGGAAGGTTGTAAAAGTTTCTGAAATAAAATTATACCAGACACCCGCATCTGATTGGTTGTCTTCGAATTCACAAGGAGCAAAAAGGGAATTTTGATTTATCAGCCTGAATCGCTGGAGACCAGCGACTCTTAACGCCTGATAAATAAAAATCCTAAATCCTTTTTGTCCTTAATGTTCATTCGAAGACAACCAACCAGCTGCTCCAGCCGTAATATTTCATACTGTAATTAGTCACCCTGTTATTAAGACTCTGTTTACAACTAAAATTTTCTTTGATACAGAACTATTGAGTATTAATTTTTAACCATGGCAGATATCATACCAAATGGAATGATATTTAAAAACTATGTAATTACTGGTTCTACTCTCATGATATCGAAAGATGAAATAGAAATCCTTAGAAGGCCATCCGAGTATATTCAGTGGTTTGATTCACATCTCAAAACCACAGGCCGCGACCAAGCGTATAGAGAGGGGGTCTTACAGCACGAAGGCATCTTTAAACAATTTTACGAAGAGTTATTTCCCTTGTTTTCTCTGCTGAAGCATAAGAAGCAAGAGTGGAAAGACTCGCGTTTCCGGAATGTACTTGGGAGTCAATCCTATGATGTAGAAATTGAAAACCACGCATTGGCATATCTCGAAATCGGAACTACTGAATTCGATGGCATTGAACTGTTTCGAATGCGGGAATTCACTAAGAATGGGAATGTAAGTCTGCTTGGAAGGCCTATGAGAGATCACAAACATCGCCCAATTGCAATTGAAGATGAAGGACGTTCTCACAATGAATTAGTTCAAGAGACAGTGGATTCAATCTCCGCGCTGATTAAATCCAAGTCTAAGAAAAACTATCCAAATGGCACAGGCTTGATCGTTTACTATGATGACTCTTCAAGCATGTTTAATGAGAATGATAATCAGGTTCTTTGCGATTGTGTAGATAGTCTTAAGCCAAATTGGACTTGTACTTTTGACGCAATCTATCTGGTTGGGCCAAGAGGTAATATTTTAATTGAGGATGTAAAGTAGAACATGCGGATGAAGCCGAACAGCCTAAAATCTGCCGCTTATCCGCCACATCCTTCGAAAAGTTAAAAAGTCAGACTGGATAATTTTATATGATTCAGTTAAAAGTCTTGATTTCCCGGACGACCTCCCACTTAAAGAATTAATACAAACAAAAAATGATGCTCAACAATGGATAGAAAATTCTATTCAGGCCTGGGATGAATCAAAAGAATATACCTGGACAATATGTTTGAAAGAAAATGAAAATACAGCAATCGGTCAAATATCCATATCAAGGCAACCTGAAACTATTAAGTGGAGTACAGCATTCTGGATTTCAGACAAATATCAAAATTCAGGATATGCTAAAGAGGCATTATTAGCTTTAACTGAAAAAATCAGTTTTAATAATGAAAAAATACAGTTTTAATAATGAAAAAATACAGTTTTGGGCAGGCGCGGCAAAATGGAATAAAGCAAGTAATAGAGTTCTTGCAAATAGTGGTTTTAAGAAAATCGGAACCAAAGAAAATGGCTATGTATGTAGAGGTAAAAAGATTGCAATAAATGAATATGAAAAAGTAAAACCTGTGTTAGCTCTTACTGCAGGGTGCTATCGCCCTTTACAGTTATAATGTCGGGACTGAAGCGTATATCTACTTAATATTGAAACTTGGAAGTAGTATTAAGATACAAACAAATTCAAAGAATCAATAAATTCCGGATCCTGTGTATCAATAACTTCAATAACTGCTTTATACATTCTTTTTTTATGTTCAGAAAAAATATTACGACTCTTTTTAAAAGTTTTTGCAAAACTCAAAGTATCTTTCATCAACTCTTCTTGATCCTCACATGCTTTTTCAATAACATGATGCTCAAAAAGCTCCTGGGCACCTACTTTTTTACCTGTAAGTTTATATTCATTAAATTTATACTCTGGGATTGCTTTTCTTACAAAAGCAATCATGCCCGGAAGAAATGGAATGCTGATATCAACTTCAGGAAAACAAAAATAACCTCTATCCTTTTTCATGAATCTAAAGTCACAAGCACACGCAAGCATTGCGCCATTACCAAATGCATGCCCATTTATTGCAGCAATAACAGGAACGGGCATAAGTAACAGCCTTTTAAAAACATTATTCGTGGCATACATGAATGCTTTTATACTGTCAAAATCTTTTTGCTCAAATCTCTGCATAAGCCATTCGATATCAACTCCCTGGCTAAAGTTCTTTTCATCTGAAGAAGTTATTACTATTGAATAAATATCGTTATCAGCCAGTATTTCATCAAACAACTGATTCAAACCCTCAGCAAATTCTAGATTCTGCTTATTTGCTCCATTAGCCATATTTACGATTGCAACACCTTCATTTTTTGTAAGCTCAAACAATGCCATCTGACTCCTCTTGGGTATTAAATGTTAAAATCAACTCACTCTCAATAAAGTTCATTTAAAAGAGCACTACTTTGAGCACTTCTTTCAGACAAAAGACCACCAATTTTGCTAAAGTCTGCTAAACTATTATTGTTCTGTTTGGTTGATTTTGAAGTTTTTTCCATAACCCCTGTTTTTAAATCTTTTTTAAAATTTCCCATACTGGACTTGACCATCTTTTGAGCTAAACTATTAAAGACATTGTCAAGGTCAGATTTTATTGCTACATCATATTTATCATCAGTTCCGTTTATATCAAATAAAAGATTAAACTTATCAATATCAGTTAGTGTTTTTACCAACGCTTCTTGTAGACTTGAGCCCTTTGAAGAAGTAGCTTGCATAACAACCTCTTTAAATTTGGCACCGAATAGACAACTTATTTTATTACCATCAAGTTTAAAACTCGATGTAATGCTTGTAACGGATTTAATCATTGCTAAAGAGAGATCCGGCTTGTCAGAAAAAATAAAATTTTCAAGTAAAAATCCTGACACATCAAGATTTGCCTTATGATGAGGGCGTGCAGGGTCAACAAGGTCCATTATACCTTTAAAATCAAATGATTTAAGACCTTGAAAACCACCTCCAAAAAAATTTATAGTTGCAGGAAGTCCTGTAACAGCAGGCATATTTGTGATATTTGAAGCTTTACCTGTCAAGACACCCTGTCCAAAAAGAAGATTAATTTTAATATTCTGAGCCAAAAAATAAACTTCTTTGCCGGTTTTTGCAGGTTTTTTTGAACCTTGCTTACCATCTTTCTTTTTTGTTGGATCGAAATACGGCTCAATAATTGCAAACCACTTTGAATACTTCTGAATTTGTGAACACAGACTTTGTCCGAATAAAAGCTTGCTAAAGTCAATTTTTCCATCTTTTAAAGGAGAATACTTATTCGTGAGATGTTCAACATCTTGTGACAATGTGCTTGAAATTTTTCCCAATTCTTTTTTATATTTTTTCAATTCTACTTTGTAATCTTTTTTTATATCACTAATATCTTCCAAGTCATCTTCGATTTCCTTATAGATCTCCTGCAACTCCAGAGCAGAGCCAAGGAGAGCAAAGCTTGAGGATTCTTTTTCTCTGATTTTATTTATCCTTGTTTTATAACTCTCTATCTTTTGCTTATCAGAAAGATTATCTAATTTTTGCTTAAAGTCCTTTTCCGCCTGAGAAAGGCTTTTTTGAAGATCTTCTGATAATTTCACACTTTTTAAGGATTTATACTCATCTTTTAGAATACGTTTAACATCAGGCATATCAAATAAATTTATCTCATTTTGTTGACAAAGAGATTTTAGCCATTCTGGTTTATCTGCTTCATTCTCTATTTGAGAAGCTTTTGGCTTTCCCAATGCTCCCGATTTTCCACGCTTAGAATTAAATTGCACTTTATCAAAAAGTATATCATTTATAATGACCTTACGTTGTAATAGTGGTAAAATTTCCATCACTGCTTGTATATGATTAATCTCAACACTATTTTCCATAGGTTTTTTTGGGTTTGTTACTTGAAGCCCAAAAAGCCCAACACCAGCAGGGAGGATCGAAATATCAACAGAAGCAAGCTCAACTTTGCCACCAACAGCTTTTGTT
>JAGLLQ010000317.1 GCA_023140455.1 Desulfobacteraceae bacterium
TTCTCCTGAAAAGCGCTATTATAATGGTAAGATTGGCAAGGTAACATTTGTGTCCAGCAAAGAAATCAGTATCAGCTGTCCTGGAGAAGTAGAGGAAATTGTGGTTAAGCCTGTTCAATGGGAAAATATCAAATATACAATTAATCAAGAAAACCAAGAGATTGAAGAGGATATCATTGGTATATTTAAACAATTTCCTTTGAAACTTGCCTGGGCAATCACCATTCATAAAAGTCAGGGATTAACTTTTGATAAAGCTGTTATAGATGCAAAAGCTGCTTTTGCACAGGGGCAGGTTTATGTGGCATTAAGTCGTTGTAAAACTTTTGAGGGCATGGTCTTATGCTCTCCCATACCTACCAGGAGTATTGACCTTGATAAAGCTGTTGTTCAATTCATTGAAGCGACTACGCAGAACCCGCCTTCAGAAGATAAGCTTAATGCAGCCAAAATGCGCTATCAACAGCACTTGCTGCTGGATTGCTTTGATTTCCAATTGCTGCATAACCGTCTTAATTACTTTGTCCGGCTTTTGCGGGGCAACGATAGTGTCCTTCAGGTGTTTGGTCTTACTGATATGGAAAAGCTGCAGGAAATGGTTAAAGAAAATATTTTTATGGTCAGCGAAAAATTCAAACAGCAATTGCGTAATGGTTTTTCAGATAACAGTCTGCCTGACTCTGATACCTATATCCAGGAACGGGTATGCAAAGCATCAGTATGGTTTAAGGAGAAATTTTCCATGATTTTTACTGATATTGTGGAAAAAATGTACGTGGAAACTGACAATAAAGAGCTTGATAAACAGATTAGAAATGCAATAAACAACCTTAAACAGGAAATTGTTGTGAAGCTGGCAGGTGTTAAGTCCTGTAAGGACGGATTCTCACCATCATCTTATCTGCGTTCAGTCTCAAGAGCTGAGATTGAGTTTGTTCCTTCAAAAAAGAAAAAGTCCCAGGCTCCGGTGTATGATGAAGCTGATATTGAACACCCTGAATTATTCCAGATTCTTAAAGACTGGCGCTCCAGTATAGCCAAAGAGAAAAATATTGCTCCTTTTATGGTTTTTCATCAACAGGTATTGATTCAAATTGTAGTTGGTTTGCCTGATAACACAAAAGACCTGGAAAAAATTAAAGGTGTTGGCAAAAAAACCATTGAAAATTATGGAGAAGAAATTGTGGATATAATTGTGAAGTATCGGGAAAAAATGGGAATTGTAAATGCTCCAAATCCTTCATAGGACATTGAATGTAATAATCTCTCCATCATTCGGGATTAAAAGTTTTTCTTTGGAAATCCCTTTTTTATCAGCCAATTCCCGAAGATCCTTCCTACTTATGGTGGCATGATCCAGTGCCTCCATATGAATAGCAATAACAACTGAATCATTAGCATTCTTACAGACATCGACAGTCTGTTCTGCGTCCATTATTATTGGACCGGAATCATCTAACGTCGCACCACAGGAATGAGTTATGATATAGTCCGGCTTATATTCAGTGATAACTTGTTTAACTTCATCGCAGTAAATAGTGTCGCCTGCCCAGTAAACAACAGGTTCATTGTCGGCCTGCAATACATATCCTGAAACCTTACCCATTGTTTTTTCCATCTCTCCGGTTCCATGATGCCCGGTGGTCCTTATTATAGTAGTCCAGTTAAGGGTGACTTTTTCATCTATGGATTCTGTGTAAACAAAACCATTATCCAAAAAATTTTTTGTATCTTCCGGCTGGCAGAAAATAGACATTTCTGATGGGATTATATCCATTGCTGTTGCATCAAAATGATCTTGATGGATATGGGAAGAAATAACAGTATCAACTCCCTGAAGAATTTCGTAAATACTGCATGGTAATCCAATAGTTGGATTGCGGGAATTGCCTGCAAAAGATTCAATCTCAAATTTATCTGAAAGCATGGGATCTGTTAAAAAAAGTTCTCCATTATATTCTATTTTCATTGTGGCATTTCTGATAAACTCTATTTCCATTTTTACCTTCCTGTATTAATAATCAGTCATAAATCTGTTTTACAGGCTGAATGTTGTCCTGTTATTGTGATATTATCTGACAATTTCATATAATTAACAATACATTTGGTTCATCCCTCTGATTCTTTTTTGTTGCATTTTTATACCTTTTAAAGTTAGGCTTGGATACTCAGGGAGACTGCCCTCTTTTCATTAAGGGAAAACAGGATTTTATTTGAGTAGTATATAAAAATAAAAAATATTGCAATGGAGTTGTACTGTGGAATTAAACACCGATCTTGTGGGGACTAAACTTAAGCCTTACCAAACAAAGATCAACTGGCGCCAGACCACCAATTATGCTGCAGCAGTTCAGGATAATAACCCTGAATATTTTGATGATGAAAAAGAAGAAGGGATTGCTTCACATCCAATGTTCCCTGTAGCAGTGACCTGGCCAGTTTTAAGCAGACTGGGAGAGTATATCGAGTCTGAGGATTTTCCCAAAGAAGTTTTAATGACCCAGGTGCACTACACAGAGCATCTTGTTTTACATCGTTTGATATGCCCGGGAGATGAATTGTCAATAACAGGTTCTTTAAAGGCTTTTTTACCGCATCGTTCAGGGACCCATGCAATTATTTGCCTTGAAGCTGAAGATGGGAATGGGGAGCCTGTATTTACTGAATACATCGGTGCAATGCTGCGCGGGGTAGATTGCGGTGAAGGAGGCAGGGAAGGTCAGATTCCCTTGATCCCTGAAAATGACACCAGAGAAGAAATTCTTTGGACATCGGACATTTATATTGATCCTGAACGCCCTTATATTTATGATGGGTGCACCAATATTGAATTTCCAATTCACACTTCACCAAATTTTGCAAAGATGGTGGGTTTGCCGGGGATTATTTTGCAGGGAACCGCAACTTTGGCATATGCAATCCGTGAACTTGTTAATAATGAAGCTGATAAAGACCCAGCAAGAATCTCTGAAATTGCATGCAGATTTACCGGGATGGTGCAGCCCGGAACTGATATTAAAGTCTGTTGTACAGGAAAGAAATCCTATAAAAATTTTACTGATGTTTTTTTTGAAGTCGGCAATTGTGATAAAAAAAAGGCTCTTCGTAATGGATATATAAAAATAATAAAAGGGTGACTAAAATGAACTCTAATGAAAGATTGCCACTTGTTAATTCCTATATTGATAAATGGGCTAAAATGCAACCAGACGCTGTCGCCATGGTTCAACATGAAGATGGCCGGGAAATCACTTACAAAAAGTTTGCTTCATTAATTGATTTTTTTGCACTTAAACTGCTTGATATGGGTATTGAAAAAGGGGATCGGGTGGCAACACAATTAGTATTACTCCCCGAACATATGGCACTTATGTATGCCTGCTTTAAGATTGGAGCTGTTATTGCTCCTCTGGATCTCCGCCTGAGTGAAAATGAAGTTGTGCGGGATGTGAATAAAATTGAACCCAAAGCCTTTTTCTTTTTAGGAGAAACCCCAGTTCGTGATTTCAGAGAGGTCGGAAAAGCTGTGCAAAAAGGATGCGCTTCAGTACAACATCTGGTGCAGTTTACAGCAGATCCAAAGCCCGGAGATATTATTGATGGTGCTGTAAGTATTACAGAGCTTATGAATAAAATGCGCCTGATATGGTTGAAACTGACAGATATTTTTACCGGGAAACTTAATAAAATATATCAGCAGATGGACAAGAGAACCCCGGCATTAATTATTTATACAACCGGGACGACCGGCGAACCTAAACCTGCCGTGTTATGCCATGAAAATATTATTGTTCAGAA
>JAGLLQ010000318.1 GCA_023140455.1 Desulfobacteraceae bacterium
TTATGGCATTAAAAGAGCATTTAAAACAATTTACTCCTGAATGGGCATCTAAAATAAGTACTGTTCCTGTTTCAATAATTCTTGATGTTGCAAAGAGCTGGGTTGATAACGCACAAATTGGCAGTACTATTACAATAGAAGGACAAACTTTCCCTTTCAGACCTGTATCATCTGTCACCTTCCGTGGTTCCCAGGGACATTCAAATGGAATTCATCAGGTTGCAGCCATTGATCTTATCAGCCAGTTAGTTGGATCTGAAGATGTACCTGGCGGTACATTAGGCTGGCCATCTATTAGACGCAAATATCCTGGTGGGAATTATGAACGAATGCCAAAAGTTGGTAAAGATGGTGTTATTGTTCCTTCAGTATTTTACTCACATGACCCATGGCCAGTCCATCCTCCAACCTATCCATGCAGTAACTCCGGATGTGTCGAATTCTGGTCTCATTCAACTCTTTCTCATATCCCTTACGTTAAAGAAAAGGATTATATCCAGAAAAAATTCGGTGTCGAAAAAGTACAGCCAGAAATGATTTTTGGAATAGCCGTTAATTTTCTTATCAGTCAATCTGACTGGGATGTTGCATTTGAAAATTTTAAAGATTGTTTTGTTGTACTAATGGATATATGGGTCAATGAAACCGACCAGGCTATTGGTGATATAATCCTTCCTGATACCAGTTATCTTGAAAAAGACACCTGGTCTTCTGAAATTGATAGCTTTTTCTTTAATGGAAGTCCATCCTATGAAGACTGGTATGTTCATTTGCAAAAACCTGTTGCAGAACCTGTTGGTGAATCAAGAGACTTCATGAACGTTTATCTGGATGTTGCAAATCGTGTTGGTGTTCTTGACAAATATCATGAACTCCTCAATGATTATTACAGTATTACAGATGATAACCTTAAACTCAAACCGGGCGAAGTTCTTACCTGGAAAGAGATTGGTGAAAGAGTTCTAACATGGGTGTATGGGGATGATAAAGAAAAAATTCAAGAGCAGGGATTTGCAACATGGCATAAACCCATTGAAGATGTCTATTGGCGATGGCATATGCCTACAAGATGCCCGGTCTATATGGAATTTTTAATCCATGACAGAAGAGCTGCAGAAAAAATCATGAAAGATACAGGCTTTGAGCTTGAAATGGAAATGGATCAATATGGACCTCTGCCGAATTGGTTCTGGCCAACATCTCACAAAGAACTTGATAATGAATTTGATCTTTTAGCATTTTCATACAGAGATATTCTTCACACCAACAATTCTACATTTCAAAATCCTTTGGTTGATGAAGTAAGCCAGATGAGCCCTTATACTTTTACAATAACATTAAATAAAGCCCTGGCAGATGAAAAAGGATTCAAAGATGGAGATATTATCTGGATGGAAAATAAATACGGCGTTAAAGAAAATGGTATTGTAAAAACCATGGAAGCTCAACATCCAAAAGTTCTTGGAGTTTGCGGACAAGGTGGATTATGGGCAGATAAAAGACCTATTGCTAAAGGCAAGGGAAGTAACTTTTGTAAACTCCTTCCATCTTATTTAAGACACTATGATCCCATCACTGGAAATGTTGAAACTTCAGTTGCTGTTAAAATTTATAAAGACTAAAAGGAGGATTGAACAATTATGAAAAAAAGAAATGAACTTGAAAAAATTATGTTCCATCCTACAGGCAGTGATTTGAAGCCATACGAATGGATGGTAAACGCAACTCCACAACAAGAATGGATTGACAGGAAAGGTGTTTTTCTTTGGCTTGCATTCTTTTTTACTGAAATTGGAGCAGGATTATATTTTATTTCACTTTTTTATCAATATCAACCAGGATTAATCCTGGGTTGGTTAGTAGCACTTATTCTTGGTGGCGGTGTACATGTACTTTATTTGGGAAACCCTCTTAGAGCATGGCGAATGCTTATGAAAC